>JBIOXT010000175.1:0-3911 GCA_044869795.1 bacterium
GTGGTGTCGGTCAGCCTCGGGAGCAGCAGTCGAGATCATCGGTTTGAAACCGAGATCCTGGGCCAGCGCATGATCGTCGAACGGATCGGCACAGACGGCGACGTCCGCCGCGCGAAACAGTTGCTGGAAGAGCTCGACGGGAAGGTCGATGCGCTCGGCCTCGGCGGGACCGACCTCTACCTGCGGGCTGGAAACCGCAAATACCTGATCCGCGAGACAGCAGGGCTCGTCCGGAATGTCCGGCGCACGCCGTTTGTCGACGGCGGCGGGCTGAAGGCCTCCTGGGAACGCTGGTTGATCACCGACTACCTGCCCAATCGAAAAGCGTTATCGTTCCGCGGGCGAAACGTCGTGCTGGTCTCCTCGGTCGACCGGTATGGGATGGCGGAGGCGTTTACCGCAGCCGGCGCCCGGGTCATCTTCGGCGACTTCCTGTTTGCGTTGAACCTTCCCATCCCCCTGCGGTCACTGACGTCGGTGAAGATCCTGGCCGCGCTGTTGCTGCCGGTGCTTCGCCTGGTCCCGATCAAGTGGCTCTACCCCACGGGGGAGAAACAGACCCAGATCACTCCCCGGCACGGCACATACTACCGTTGGGCCGAGGTCGTGGCGGGCGACTTCCTGTTGATCCGCCGGTTCATGCCCGACGATCTGCGCGGGAAAGTCATCGTGACGCAGACCATCACCAAGACCGACGTGGAAGAACTCCGCAAGCGCGGGGTGTGGCTGCTGATCACCGACGGCCCAGACATGGGCGGCCGGTCCTTCGCCACCAACGTGCTGCAGGGCGTGATCGTTGCGCTCCTGGGGCGCCGGCCGGAGGAGATTTCCACAGACGAGTACCTGCAGACCGCACAGCGGGCCGGCTTCGAGCCTCGTGTGGAAGAGTTGAATCCCGATGCCGCCCCCGCCTGGTGGAAGCCAACCGACGGGAATCGGGCACCGGGAACCGGGCTCCGTACGGCCGGGGTGTCCGACCGGTGAGCGGGCCTCCGGCAAACAACATCCGACAGGGTGAAGTGGGCCTTTCACCGGGGCCCGGATCCCGGATCCCGGATCTCGGGAAGTTCGCGTTTATCGTTCATCCCCTGCGCATCTCCGACTTCGCGCGCAGATATCCCATCACGCGAAGATTGCCCGAGCGGCTCGTCGAGCTAGCTTTCCGTGCCGTACCGCCGCGCTTGGTGTCGCACATCACCGGCATCCGGTCCGCGACCGGCGCGCGCGCGGAGGGATGGTTCATCGGGCTTCCCTTGACCCCGCGGACGTTGATGGACTCGCCGTTGGACTTTGTCTACCGGCGTCTGATCCAGTGCGGCCGCCTGGCGGAATCGCTCGGCGCAGGGATCGTCGGCCTCGGCGCGTTTACCAAGATCGTCGGCGATCGCGGGCTCACGGTGGCCAACAACCTCCGCATCGCGGTGACCACCGGCAACAGTTACACGGCGGCCACCGCCGTGGAGGGCGCGCTGCTGGCCGCGCAGCGCATGGGGTTTGAACCGGCCAACACCACGGCCGCGGTGATTGGCGCGACCGGATCAATCGGCGCGGTGTGCAGCCAGATCCTGGCTCGATCCGTGGGCCGTCTGGTCCTGGTCGCCCGCACGCGCGAGGCGCTGGAGGCGCTGCAAGTTCGCTTGCGGTCGGCAGGTCGGGCCGAGATACACGTAGCGACAAACCTCAAGGCGGCCGTGCGCGTTGCCGAGGTCATCCTGACCGTGTCGTCGGCCACAGACGTCCTCATCGAGCCGGAGGACCTGCGGCCGGGCGCGGTGGTCTGCGATGTAGCACGGCCTCGCAACGTCTCGCGGCTCGTGTACGAGCGCCGCAGCGACGTGCTGGTCATCGATGGCGGAGTGATCGAGATCCCGGGCGAGGTGGACTTCGGGTTCGACTTTGGCTTCCCGCCGAGGATGACCGAGGCATGTGTTGCGGAAACCATCCTGCTCGCGCTGGAGCGCCGCTACGAGAATTTTACCCTCGGGCGGGACATCACCCTGGCTCAGGTGGAAGAGATCGCAGCGCTGGCGCGCCGACACGGGTTCCGCCTCAGCGGGTTCCGGCGATTTGAGCGGGCGATCGGCGATGACGAAATCGCACGAATCCGCCAGGCAGCGCAACGCGCTGCGACGACAGTCGGTTA
Organism: bacterium; assembly: GCA_044869795.1. Classification (GTDB taxonomy): domain Bacteria; phylum Sysuimicrobiota; class Sysuimicrobiia; order Sysuimicrobiales; family Kaftiobacteriaceae; genus DASXUC01. Next base: position 2,144 of record JBIOXT010000175.1, read on the forward strand.
GTGCATTATTCATCAGCCGCCCTTCGGGTCGTGGTTCCGAGGGTCGCCCCAACCTCACCATGCCCGTCGCGATCAAGATCTTTGGGATGCAGCCAAGTTGACCGCCCGCGCTTGACGGCTCTGGCGGGATCGGCTATACTCGCAGGCGCTGAGGGCGCGATGCCCTCAGTTTTCGTGCGGGCAACTTCACACGACACTTCGGGGGGGGCGCTGTAGGTCGGAACCGACCTACGGTGTTTTGTCTTCAATCCCCCTCTTGTAGGAGCATCTTCGATGGCTGAGGTTGAGAAGGAAATAATCCTCACTCCAGAAGGCCTCCACAAACTGGAAGAGGAGCTGGGACATCTGAAGACGGTCCGCCGCAAGGAAGTCGCCGGACGGATCAAGCAATCCAAGGAGTTCGGCGACTTGATGGAAAACTCCGAGTACGAAGACGCCAAGAACGAGCAGGCGTTTGTGGAAGGGCGGATCCTGCAACTGGAGAAGATGTTGCGGAACGCCCGGGTGGTCGATAACCACGGGGCCCCGCCCGACCGCGTGGCGGTCGGCTCCAGGGTGCGCCTGAAGGACCTCAGCTCCGGAGAAGAGATCAATTACATGATCGTCGGGTCGGCGGAGGCCAACCCCGATCAGGACAAGATCAGCAATGAGTCCCCCGTGGGTCGCGCGCTCCTCGGCAAGCGCAAGGGCGATGCGGTCGAGGTGACGGTGCCCGCCGGAAAGATGCGCTACGCGATCCTGCAAGTCAAGCTCTAGCCCGGGCTACGCACGGGCCGTTCGTGGGAGTACGGGCAGGTCGGCTGCGACCTGCCCGGTCTTCTTTCTGTCTGGTGGGGCACAATGGTGGACAGAAGGGGCCGCCGGCCGGGGTGGGAATTTGACCCCGCTTTCAACCGTAGGATAAGATGAAGATGAAGATGAAATTGTACAGACCGGAGATTCGGGACGCCCGAGCAGGAGGGACCTCCGCCTGAGCAGAAATCGTAGGGCTAAAGTTAGCCTCTGCCGCCTGGCACCTTCGCCCCGCGAAGTGGTCGGGACACCGTCGCTAATAGACGCATCTACGATCTGGCGGAGAGGGGGACGTCGTCGCAATGTTTGAGCGGTTCACAGAACGGGCCCGGCGCGTGATCATCCTCGCCCAGGAAGAGGCCAAGCGCCTCAACCACAGCGCGGTGGGCACGGAGCACATCCTGCTGGGGATCATCCGTGAAGGTGAGGGGGTCGCCAGCAAGGTCTTGGAGAGCTTGAACATCTCTCCCGAACGCGTGCGCGCCGAGATCGAAACCGCCATCGGCCGCGGCGAGCGGGCCCCCTACGAGGAAGTCGCGTTCACCCCGCGAGCCAAGAAAGTGCTGGAGCTGGCGCTGGACGAAGCGCGCCGGTTGGGCCACAACTACATCGGCACCGAGCACCTCCTGCTGGGTCTGATCCGGGAAGGCGAGGGGGTGGCGGCGCGGGTCCTGGAGGCGATGGGCGCCGACCTGGAGCGTGTTCGCGCGCAAGTCGTCTACCTGCTGGGGGAAGAGGGGACCACCGCGTACACCAAGCAGTCCAGCAAGACGCCGACCCTGGACGAGTTTGGCCGCGACCTGACGAAGCTGGCCCGAGAGAGCAAACTGGATCCCGTCATCGGCCGCGACCGCGAGATCGAACGCGTCATTCAAGTACTCTCCCGACGCACCAAGAACAACCCCGCCCTCATCGGCGAGCCCGGCGTCGGCAAGACCGCCATCACCGAGGGGCTCGCCCAGCGCATCGTGCGCGG
>JBIOXT010000176.1:0-11591 GCA_044869795.1 bacterium
GCCAGCGCGCCGGTGACGAATCCGAGCTGCACGGCGATCGTCATCCAGGCCTGCCCCGAAGGCGTCAGCGACCACTCGCGCGTGAGTGCGGGGATCACCGCGGCCGCGGAGAGCCACAGCGCCAGGCCGAGCAGTTCGGCGAGCGAGAGCAGGGTCAGGATGCGCCAGGCCCCGGCTGCCTGTTTCGTCAGCGTGACCGATGAGGTGGCCATCGATGCGTAAGGAGTTTTGCCCTCTGCATGTGCACCTTCCTGCGGCAGGGAGTTGCGCTGAGAACGCGAACGACGGCGCGCGAGCACAAGGGGATCGAGGTGACGCCGATGCAGTCCGTGATGGAGTGGGGTCTACAGGTTATCGTGTTCGTTCAGCAGGTTCACGAGCCTCTGCTCGACCGGATCTTCCGCGCGATTAGTTTCCTCGGCGAGGAGCAGTTCTATCTGCTCTTCCTCACCGCGCTGATGTGGGCGGTCAATTTTCGGGCGGGCGCCGGTCTTGCCATCGCCTTCCTGCTGTCGGTGTACATCAACAGCGTGACAAAAGATGCGCTGGATCTGCCGCGTCCGTTCGAGCTGGATCCCAGCGTGGGGCTGGACCGCGCGTCCGGCGGCGGGCTCCCCAGCGGGCATGCGCAGAACGGTCTCGTCGTCTGGGGCGGTCTCGCCGCGTGGGCCGGTCGAACGTGGCTGTGGGCCGTGGCCGTCGCGATCGTGCTCCTCTTGGGGTTCTCTCGCATTTACCTCGGGGTGCACTTTCCCACCGACGTGCTGGGCGGATACTTGATCGGCGCGGTCATTCTCCTCCTCTATCTCCGCTGGCAGGATGCGCTCCCGCGGACGTTTGCCGCGCTGCCCATGTCGGTCCAGATGTTGCTCGCGGTGCTGGTCCCGATCGTGCTGGCCGCGGCATGGCCGACCGGGGATACGGTGAGCGCGATGGGAACGCTCGCCGGCCTCAGCGTGGGCCTGGTGCTGACGCACCGGTACGTGACGTTCGATACCGGGGGGTCCTGGTGGCAGCGGGCCGTCCGGTTCCTTGTCGGCGCGGCCGGCCTGATCCTGATCTACGTTGGGCTGAGCGCGGTGTTTCCGCGCGAGGGCGAATCGCTCTACGTCATCCTGCGGTTCGCCCGCTTCGGTTTATTGGGGGTCTGGGCCGCCCTCGGCGCACCGTGGATCTTCCGTCTCCTCAGGCTGTCGAGCGCGGGCCTTGTGGCAGTCAGCGTTCCATGAGAAAATTACCGACGTGGCGCGCCCTCGATACACCGCGGCGAAACGACAGCGCGAGATCCGCAAGCAGCTGGAGCGGCAGCGGAAGCTCGCCCGAAAGCACGGCAGGCGGACGCCGGGCGATCAGCCCGCCCAACCTGCTGCCGCCGCGGTGAGTGTGGCGCCCGCGGAACCGGAACTGCTCGAGGACGGGAGTGTGCGGCTGCCGTCGGGACTGCAGTACATCGATCTCGTCGAGGGCGAGGGCCCGGCGCCGCAGGCCGGTGACAACATCGAGGTCCACTACACCGGCTGGTTGGAGAACGGCACGAAGTTCGACAGTTCCATCGACCGCGGGCCGTCGTTCGTGTTCCCGATCGGCGTCGGACGCGTGATCAAAGGATGGGACGAGGGTGTGGTGACGATGCGCGTGGGCGGCAAGCGTCGCCTGACGATTCCCGCCCACCTCGCCTACGGTGACCGCGGCGCCGGCGGCGTGATCCCGCCGCGCGCCACCCTGATCTTCGAAGTCGAACTGCTCGCGATCAAACCCCGCTAGCCCCAAAAACTCACACAACTCACTCACCCTACACAACTCACACAATCACCTGCCTAATGCCTGGGTTGTAGTTGTGTCAGTTGTGTACGTTGTGTGAGTGCTAGTACCATGCAACAAGTACGCCGAGCTGGGTGACCGCGAATCCCCGCGGGCCTTGGAAGAACACGCGCCATTGGGGTAGTGAGCGGTCGGGATCGCCGATCACGTAGGCGCTGTCTGCGCAGCCATAGTTGGCCCGCATCCCGGCGACGCCCCACGTCGCGCCGGTGAGCAGTTCGCACTTCATGCCGTTGGCAAGTTCCAGCGCCCACGGCAGCGCGCGCGGTACGTTGTCTTTGTTGGCATCCTTCTGCGGCAGATCTTTCGTCAGCGTCAGCAGCACGACGTTGGCCGACCAGGGCGTATCGGGGCAGGCCAGCACCGTCTTGCCCTGCTGGAACCCCTGGTAGCAGGGATCGAGGATCGCATTCCCTGCGCTGCAGCGCCAGGCATCAGAACGCCCGCTGCTGGCCGCCGACCCGGCAAAGCACGACCCGCTCACGCGTTTCGTGACCGCCAGGCCGATGCTCAGACCGTTCGGATTGAACGGGACGTACAGCGTGACCTGCGTCGCGCGGAGGGCCGGCGCGGGCGCAGCCGCGCCCATCACCGCTACCGCGGCGATGCTCAGAACGACGATCCACGCACCGATGCCTCGCATCATAGGTTCCCTCCTGCGTTGTTGCGCCAAGTGTTCGCGCGCGCCGGCGGACGACCTGCCTCAGCCCTGAACCCGCGCGGAGCGGAGTGGTCCACGGCCAGGGAATCTCGGGCCGGGTTGAAGAACGGAGTGGCGTCATGCGCTGGCGCGACCGCGGCGTCATGTTCCTGCTGACCGTGCTGGCGATCGGTGCCCTCGTCAAGTTCCCCTCGTTCGGCCGGACATACCGCGGCCCGCAGGTCATAGACGGCGCTGCGCAGTTCCAGGTCGACCGCGCCTGGGCCGACATGGTGACGCTGGCGGCGCATTTCCCGCGCCGCTGGTCGGGCACCGCGGACCGGCGCGCGTCGGCTGATTGGCTGGCCGCGACGCTGCGGGGCATCGGGATGGATGTCCACCGCGACACGTTCCAGGCGGCACTGAGCGAATCCGGGCGGGTCGATCTCGAAAATGTCTGGGGCATCAGCCGGGGGACTGAGCTTCCCGACGAGATCGTTGTGCCCCTGGGGAACTACGACATGGCGCCGACGAGCTACCAGGCCGCCAGCGACACGGCCGGCCATGTCGGGACACTGCTGGAGCTGGCGCGCCTCATCCATGCGAGCCCGCACCGGAGGACATTTGTCTTTCTGTTTCCAGACGGCGAAGAGTGGGGCATGCTGGGAGCCCGCCGATTTGCCAGGACCTTTCCGCAGCGCCGCCAGATCGTCGCGAGCCTGTCCATTGAGGACCTCGACGCGTACCGGCTCCAGGCCATCGGCATCGACGGCATCGGGCAATTCCACGGGTTTGCGCCGATGTGGCTGCGGGCGATCGCCGCGGAGGCGGCGCTCCGCGAGCGGCTGGCCGTGGAGGAAGTGCCGCCGTTGTTTGAATGGCTGCAGCGTTCCATCCTGGTCTCGGCAACCGACCAGGGTCCGTTCCTCGACGCGGGGATTCCGTCGATCGATCTGGCCGGGCGGTCCGCGGACCGTGAGGCGCAGGAACGCATCTATCACCGGCCCGGCGATACCGTGGACAAGATGCGGCCGGACTCGATGGAGCGGTACGGCCGGGTCATGGAGCGCATCCTCCGGACCATCGACGCCATGCCGGCCGTTCCCCGTGAATCGGACTTCTATCTGCGCCTGAGCGCCGATCGCGCCGTCCCGGCCGTCCCGCTGCTGCTCGTGCAGATCCTGGTCTTCATGCCGCTGCTGGCCACGGTGGTGCTGCGGCTGCGCAGAGAAGGGTTGCCGCGGCAGGCCCTCCGCGCCGAAGCGCGGGAGCTGGGTGTGATCGTCGGAGCCTTGGTGGCCTGGCTGGCCGCCGTCAAAGCCATGCCCTATCTGAGACTGATGCCGTTGTGGGACCTCTACCCCGCGACGTCCCGGCACCCGGCGCTGACCACGGTGTACTGGATACCCGTCGCACTGTCGTTCGTGGTGCTCGCTGCCGCCTGGTTGGCGTTCGTCCGGATCCTCCGCGCACGGCCGGCGCACGATCCACTGCCGTCTCCGGCACAGCGTGTCGCGGTCGCACTGTCCTTCCTGTTGATCGTCGCGGCGGTCACCTTCGCCGACAACCCTTTTGGAGCCGTGACGTTTCTGATGCTGCCGGCGCTGCTGTGGATCTGGGTCGAACCCTGTCCCACGCGCTCCTCTCGGGCGCAGGGCAAGCCCGCGGCCTCGCTACTTTGTCGGATCATCAACGCCATCGCTGTGCTTGCAGGGTTCCTCGTCATCGTGGCGCTGTTCGTACAGTACGGTGCATCCCTGCGGATTGGCGCGTACATCCTCTGGTACATTTTCATGGGTGTCGCGTATGGGCAATTCTTGCTGCTGCGGATTGTGCTGGCGCTGGCAATGGCGGCGATCGGTGTGCGGCTGTTGCGGATCGCCGCCGGCGGTGCTAGTGTAGTGGACGGTTCCTGACTCCGAAGGGAGGGATGGGCAATGCAGGTCTCCGTCGCTGGCTGCAAGGCACACTGCCCATCCCGGCACAGACGCTGATCTGACCGGTAGGTCCTCCTGTGCGCGGCCGTGGGCAGATGCCCGCGGCCGTTTCTGTTTTCGATAACTCGTACAGGAGGATCCAGGCAATGGACCCGTTTGTCGGTATGATCGTGCGCACCGATGGCCCCCAGGTCACGGTGCGGGATCAGCAAGGCAAGGACTGGCGGTGTATGCTGCGCGGGCGGCTGCGCCGGGAACTGGTGGGTGCCACCAACCCGGTGGCCGTGGGCGATCGCGTCGAAGTCCGGCCGGTGCAGACCTCAGAAGGGGTGGTCGAGCGGCTGCTGCCGCGCCGGTCCCGTCTGGCCCGACGCGCCGCCGGCACCCAGGTGCGCGAGCAAGTCCTGGCGGCCAACGTCGACCTCGGTGTCATCGTGGTCGCGGTGCCGCCCCGGCCCACCGTCATCGACCGGTTTCTGACGATTGTCACCAAAGGCGGCTGTGAGGCGCTGGTGTGTGTGAACAAGATCGATCTCGCGGATCCCGCGGCGGTCGATCCGGTCCTGGAGCCGTACCGGCTCGCCGCGATCCCGGTGCTGCTGACCAGCGCGGTCACCGGCGCGGGCGTCGATGCGCTGCGCACGATGCTGGCCGGCAAGCTCACCGCGTTCGTCGGTCCGTCCGGTGCGGGCAAATCCAGCCTGTTGAACGCGATCGACCCCTCCCTGCGACTGCGCATCGGCGGGCTCGCCGCCTCCGGCCGCGGCTCGCACACCACGTCATGGGCCGCCACGGTGCAGATCGGCGATGCGATGGTGGTCGACACACCAGGGCTGCGCGAGGTGGGGTTTCTGGGCGACGAGGCGGCCGCCGCCGCCGAGGACCTCTTCCCGGAGATCAGCGCGCTGGCCGCCGGCTGCCACTTCCGGGACTGCTCCCACACCCATGAGCCGAAGTGCGCGGTGAAGGAGTCGCTGGAGGCGGGCGAACTAGACGAAGGGCTGTACAAGAGGTACGCGCGGCTGGCGCGGAGCGGGCGACTCTAGCGAGATCGGGGGGATGGCCATGTCGTTTGTGCGCACGGTGCCCGAACACGAGGCGACCGGATTGGTCAAGGAACTCTACGATCGCGATACCGCCGCTTCTGGCTACGTCCAGAACTACGTCAAAGCGCTCAGTCTCCACCCGGAGATCATCGTCGCCTATCGCGACCTCATCAAGGTCGTGCGTGAGCGGATGGATCTGCGGCGGTACGAGTTGATTGCGTTTGCCGTCTCGCAGGCCGTGCGGTGCAGCTACTGAACGCTCTCACACGGAGCGGTGCTCCGTTCGAAGTTCTTCAGTGCCGAGCAGGTGGAAGCGATCGCCCACGACTTCCGCTCCGCCGGGCTGCCGCCCGCGGAGGTCGCGCTGATGGCGTACGCGGTCCGGGTCTCCACGGAGCCGTACACGGTCTCGCCGCGCGAGATCGAGGGGCTCCGCGCGCACGGGTACAGCGATGCGGAGATCGTGGACATCGCGGCGGCGGCGGCGGCCCGCAACTTCATCAGCCGGATGGTCGATGCGCTGGGCACCGAGCCCGACCTGGACCATCTTGACCTGGACGCGCGGCTGAAGACGCTGCTTACGGTGGGGAGACCGCTGGACTGACCAGTCCGGCCTGCCTGCGGTCGACTTCATCGACGAAGTACGTGGCATCCATCGCGCTGAACATCTCCCGCGCCTGGGCCAGGATCTCCCCGGCGCGCGCACGCTGTCCAAGCAGCAGGAGGCCTTCCCCGTATTTCAGCAGGGCCAGGGCCAGATCGACCGTGTACTCTTGTCCTTCGAGGATCTCCAGGCCGCGCCGGAACAACGCTTCGGCTTCGTCGCCCCGCCCTTGTCCCGCGCGGACTTTTCCCAGGGTCACCGAGTGCGTGGCAATGGCGATCTCATCCTGTCCTGGGATCAGCAACGCCAGCGCCTGTTCGGCATGTTCGGCCGCGGTGAGCACCTCCCCGCGCGCGAGCGCCACTTCGGCAAGCCCGCGCAGCAGCGCGGCCGAGTGCGTTTTGGCGCCGTGCTGCCGCCGCAGTTTCTCAGCTTTGGTCAGCTCTTCCTCGGCTTCGTCCAGCCGGCCGTAGCGCAAATGGTGCATGCCGAGATGGCGTCGCACGCCGACTTCCGATACGTGATCGCCGACGGACTGCCACAGCCCGATCGCTTCCCCGAACTTGGCCACCGCGTCTCGGGAATCTCCGGTCAGGTGCGACAGAATCGCCAGTCCGGTCACCGAGCTGCCCTCGCTGATCCGTTCGTGGTGGGCGCGCGCGATCGCTCGCGCGTCGGTCAGCAACGTGCGGGCTTCGGCGAGATTCCCGCTGTTGAGGACCGACCGACCCAACCATGCCATCGTCCGCGCCACGCCCTGCTGATCGCCGAGGTCCTTGTACAGCGCCAGCGCCTGCCTGTACGCGTTGTGCGCTTTGTTGAGACTCCCCCGCAGATAGTCGGTGATGCCGCCCAGCATCTCCAGAGTTTCCGCTTCACCCTGGCGGTCGCCGAGACGGCGGAACAATTCCAGCGCCCGCGTCAGCGCGGCATCGGCAGGCTCGAGGCGGTTGCGGTCGGATTCCGCGAACCCGATGTTCAGCCACGCGCGCGCGACAAGATCCTCCCGTTCGATGCGCGGAGCGATCGCGAGGATCGACTCCGTTTCCTCGCTCACGACCGACGGGATGGCCATCCACTTGGCGACCTCGACGTGATCGGTGAGGAGTTCCACGAGCAGTGTCGCGTCGGCGTCCAGGCCGGCGTTGCGCACGACGGCCAGGGCCCGCTCGTACAGCCGGCGCGCCTCGGGCAGCGTCCGCAATCCGGCGGCGCGGGCTCCGGCGCGGCGCAGCGCGGCGACGGCACGGCGGGCGAGGGCTTCATCGTTCTCACCGGTCTCGAATCGGTACCGCCACGCCTGCTCGTAGTGGTGGGCGAGCACCTCGAGGAACGAGTCGCCCGACGGCGACGCGGTCTGCTCGAGCCACAGCGCGAATCGGAGGTGACGGGCGCTGCGGCTGAGTTTGGGGAGCATCGAGTACGCCACCTCGCGGATCAGCGCATGCTTGAAGGCATACTCGCGGTCGCCAGACAGCGACGAGACCGGCCGTTCTTCGATCAGATCGCGCTCCTGCAGCCGCCCCAGTGCCGCCGCGACTTCGGCGGCCGACAGTTCCGCCACCGCGGCCGTCGCGCCGGACCAGAACACGCGTCCGGGGACCGCTGCATCCTGAATGACCCGTTTCTCCAGCGGCGTCAGCAGATCCAGCCGGCTGACCAGGATTCCGTGAATCGTGTCGGGGATGCGGATCTCCAGCACGGGCCGGCCGCGCTCCCATCCGCGCTTTCCCTGGATCAGCTCGCCGCCGTCGATGAGCATCTGGAGAATCTCTTCAATAAATAGGGGATTGCCTTCCGCCTTGGCCAGGATCGCCTCGCCCACATCGCCGGCGACGCGATCACCCTTCAGCAACTCCGAGATCAGCGTCCGCCCCCGCGCGTTCGGCAGCGGCGCCAGCGACAGCGCGGTGTAGTTTCGCACGCGCGCCCCCCAGTCCGGGTGCCGCTCCAGCAGTTCCGGCCGGGCCAGGCATACCGTGAGCATCGGTGCGTTCAGCCCGCGCAGCGACGGGTGTTCCAGCAGATCGAGCAAGCTTTGCTCGGCCCAGTGCAGGTCCTCGAAGATCAGCACGAGGGGGGCAGCCTGGGCTTTGGCAAACAGAAAGCCGCGCACCGATTGCACGAGGACGTCTCCCCCACGGCGGGATTCTTCCGCCGCGGGCGTCTCCCGCATCGCCACCGGTAGGCTCTCCACCACGGTCTTGAGGGCCTGCAGGCGGTCTCGCCAGAAGACGTCGAGGGAGCGCACCGTCTGCACGCCCAGCACTGCCCCGAGTGCCGAGGCCATCGATGTGCTTTCCTCTTCCCCGAGGATCGGCCCGCAGATGCGCAGGACACCGTCGCGCAGCTTCTCGGCGACGACCTCCGGTGGGTCGTCGTCTTTGATGTCGCACTCCTGTTTGAGCATCTCCGCCAGCGGCCAATACGTCAGGCCTTCCCCATACGCCGGGCAGCGCCCGCGCAGGACCACGGCCGCCGCCGGCACCGCGTCGAGCGACTTTACGAATTCGTCAACCAGGCGGCTCTTTCCAACGCCGGCCGGCGCGAAGATCGTGACGAGATGGTGCGCCCGGCCCTCCACGACCCGGCGATACAGCGCCTGCAGGAACTGGATCTCGTCTTCGCGTCCGACGAGCGGAGAGCGCAGCCGCCGGGCCGGCTGCGTGTCGGTCATCCCCTCGAACTGCCAGTACCGCCGGCCCGCGAAGTCGGCGCCGTCGGGAATGCCGGCCGCGGCATACGCGCCGAGGTGCTTCGTGCCCTCGAAGGTCCGCTCGTCGACGACGATGCCGTCCGCCGGTGCAAGCGCCTGCAGCCGCGCGGCGAGATTCACGGTTTCGCCGGTGACCATGAACTGTCCGTCTTTCACGGCGCCGGGTTCGGCGATGACCTCGCCGGTGCTGATGCCGATGCGGATGTGGAGCCGCTGAGCCAGCCGGGCGTTGAGATCGAGCCGCCGCTGCTGCATCGCTACGGCCGCCCGCAGCGACCGCTCCGGGTCGTTCTCGTGGGCGACCGGCAGCCCGAACACCGCCATCACGGCGTCGCCGATGAACTTTTCCACCGACCCGCCGTGACGCTCGATTTCCTCGCGCATCGCGGTGAAGTACTGCCCGATCATCGCGCGCATCGGTTCGGGATCCAACTGCCGGGTCAGCCGGGTCGAGCCCACGAGATCCGCGAACAACACCGTCAGCAGGCGGCGTTCCGTCGTCGCGGCGGCGCCCAGCGGCGTTCCGCACTGCAGGCAGAACTGCGCCTGCAGTGAGTTGGTGGCGCCGCAGTTGGGGCAGACCTGTGACAGCGCGGCGCCGCAGCGCATGCAGAACTGGGCGTCGGGGGGATTCTCTCTCCCGCAGCGGGCACAGCGGATCATGCCCGGACGGTTTCTCCCTGCGCGGCCGGAAACGTGGCGCCGAGCAACCGCTCGAGGTAGGGCGTGACGCCCCAGAACTGTTTCAGCTGCTGGTACTCCTGCCGGTGCCGGCCGTCGACGGCGCCGGCCGTGCGCACCGCCCGGATCATCAGGTTGCGCGCGGTATGCTCGCTGGCGACGAACTCGACGACGTCGGTGCGGTAGCCCATGATGCGCAGGATCAGCGCGCGGAATGCATCGGTCAGGATGTCGCCGCTGCGCGAGCCCAGAATGCCGTGCCTCCAGACGGGTGCAAACACCGCGGGAGGGCCGTGCCGTTCCAGCTGCGCCTGGAGGTCGTGATGGCAGCAGGGCACGCTGAAGATCGCGCGGCTGCGCCAGCGGATCCCCTGGGCGATCGCATCGTCGGTCGCGGTATCACAGGCGTGGAGCCCCAGCACGAGGTCGACGGGTCCGTCGGGGACGAAGTCCGCGATGGCCACCGTGCGGAACGTCACCTCGGGCATCCCCAGCCGCCTGGCGAGGCCGCGCTGCTTTTCCAACAGGCTGGCATTCCGATCCACGCCGATCATCTGCGACGGGATCCCCAGCACATCGCGGATGTAGTGATACGCCGCAAACGTGAGGTGCGCGCCGCCGCATCCCAGGTCCGCGATGACCAGGGGCCGTCCGTCGGCGGGCGCCAGCGCGCCGGAGTGATCGAGCAGCTTCAAGAACTCGTGGATCTGCTGGAACTTGTCACGCATCCCGGCTTTGATCTCACCGGACGGCGTCACCATCCCCAGGGCGCGCAGAAACGGAGCGCTGGCGGCGTCGAGGAGGTACTGTTTCCTGCGGTCGTGGGTCAGATCGACCGCAGCGGGCCCCACAGGGGTCTGATGGATCGAGGCGTGTCCTTTGCGGTTCACCCGAACCTGGATACGCCGGTCGGCGGTGTGCACGGTGACGACGCTGTAGGGCAGGTCCAGCAGCCGCGCGATCTCTCCTTCCAGTTTGGTGCCGGCAAAATTCTTTGTCACCATACGCGTGCCGCGGTGGTAGGCGATCTGCACATGCCGCCGCCCTTTGACCTGCACCGGGCGCAGGCTCACGGTGTCCCACGGCACCTCGGATCCGCGCCGGTGCCCGGCGAACGACCCGCCGGTGAAACGCGCCGAGCTGATCGCGTCCGCGATGACGCGGTGGTGGAGTTCTGCGGTCGTCATCGCGCCCACCGCGCCCGGCCGTTCCGCACGACCTGACCGACGAACCGGCCCGCTCCGACGGCGGCGCGCGCGCCGAACCGCCCCGCCCCCGCGGCCAGGCGCCCGGCGACGCGTCCCACGCCTGCCGCGATCAGCCCGCCCGCTTGGATCAATCGACCGAGATCGTCGTCGATCTGCGCCCAGCTCAGCCCGGTCGCCGACAGATGCTGCGCGGCAACGTCCGGCGGCGCCAGGCGCAGCACGGTGCGCAGACTCAGCAGCATCACCGCGACGTCGTCCATCTGGCCGAGCACGGGAATGAAACCCGGCACCAGATCCACCGGAGACAGCACGTACCCCGCACCCGCGGCCAGCACCGCTTTGTGCCGGCGCCGCACGCGGGGGTCACGGATGACCCGCCAGGCCAGCGTTCCGTACGCCGGCAGACGCCGCAAAATCGGAATGAGAAGCAGACGCGCGGTGAGTTTCACAGCCTCATCTTACCCTATTGCATTCGCATAGGGCCTATGCGAGACTATTGGACGCATCGCAGCACCAGGACTGGTTCTGTGATAGCCTGCACGAGGGAAAAGGTGGGTCCAGCAATGGCAACAGGCACCGTGAAGTGGTTCAGCAATGAGAAGGGGTACGGATTCATCACCCCGGAAGATGGCAGCAAGGACGTTTTCGTCCATTTCAGCGGCATCGAAGGTGATGGCTACAAGTCGCTCAACGAGGGGCAGCGCGTGGAGTACACCGTGACGCAGGGCCAGAAGGGTCCGCAGGCCACGGGCGTGCGACCCATCGACTAACCCTAACCACTGCGCATGATGCTGAGGGCCTGGGTGCGATCCCAGGCCCTCGGTCTTTCCTTAATACATCTGCAGTTCGTACGTCCCCTCGCCTTTGACCGTGTCGGTGGCCCCGCCGAGGCCCACCGCGAGCTCGATATCCGCGCGCCAGCGATAGTACCAGGGGTT
>JBIOXT010000177.1:0-3312 GCA_044869795.1 bacterium
AGGCCTACATGGGCGACGTTGTTTCTTTGGATGCCGACCTGGATTACCGGGTGGACACGATCTACGTCGGGAGCACGATCTGCAACACCAACGCCAGCGCTGCGTCGCTGTGCACGACCGGCACCGGCACGCCGACGTGGAAAGGGATCATGTTCCGGTTGACCACGACCGGGTGCGCAGCCGACCCCTGCACGACCTCGACCTGGGGCGGCGCGTCAACGGCGCCCACGTATCTCCTGAGCGTGTTTCCGTCAGCCGGCACGAGCAAGGTCGGACCGGTGGCGGTGGCCGCGGCCCTCACGGCCGATGATGGACAGAATATCTGGGTCTTCTGGGGGACCGGCCATTTCGCCACCTCAGCCGACAAAAGCAATACAGATCAGCAGCAGTTTTTCGGGGTCAAAGACCCGGTGCCGAAGCAGGGTTTTGGCACGGGCTGCGTCGATAGCGTGACCGGCTGCCCACGGCCCAATCTTCTGGATGTGAGCAGCGCCGTTGTCTGCCCGGGCTGCGCGAACCAGGTTACCGGGGTCAGCGGCACGGACCTCAACAGCGACGGAACGACGACTTTTGATGAGCTCGAGGCGAAGATCCAGGGGTCGTCGACGTCGACCGGGATGGACGGGTGGTATGTGTTGCTGAATGTCCCGCCCGCGGTAATTCCGGGCGTCAATCTGGATGGGAGCGGCAATCCCCAGCCAATCACGGCAGCGGAGCGGTCGTTGAGCTCGCCGACGGTGATCGGCGGGACCGTGTTCCTCACGAGCTTTATCCCCAAGGACGACATCTGCACCGCGGCGGGAGACGGGCTCCTCTATGCCCTGTTCTACAAGACCGGCAGCGCGTACAAAGAGCCGATCATCGGCGAGGCTTCCGGAGTCAACGTCAAATCCATGGCGCTGGGGATGGGCTTGCCGTCCCAGATGGCGGTTCAGATCGGCGCCCAGGGCGACGGCGCATCGGGGGCCACGAGCGGCTCCGGTTGCGCGGGCCGGGTGACCGGCTACATCCAGGCCAGCGACGGCTCGATCAACAAGCTCTGCGGCAAACCGGCTCTGTCGTCCTGGAGCCGCTACGTCTCGTGGCTCAACCAGCGGGATTGAGGCGGGCGCGTGAGAAGAGACCAGGGGCGGGGGGCGAGGAGCCAGTGGAAAAGACACATCACTGACCTCGCCGCTCGCCTCCTCTTCCTGGCGGTTGCCGCGTCGGCCCTCTTCATCGGCTGTTCGCCCGATTCGTCCGCTCCTCCCCAGTCGACGGGCACCGGCTCTTCGACCGCGGAGTCGTCGTCGGTATCCGGCGGCTCGCCGGAGGGCAACCATCCTCCGGTCGTCCGTTCGGCCCGGGTCCTGCCGGATCCTGCCACTCGCAACGACACACTTTCGCTCGAAGTCCTCGTGGAGGATCCCGAGGGCGGCTCGGTCACGGTGCGGTACCAGTGGCTGGCCAACGGGGTCGCCATCGAGGGACAGACCAGCCAGACGTTGATTCCGGCCATGGTGAAGCGTGGCGACCGGGTCGGCGTGGACATCACGCCGGTCGACCTCAAGGGCGCCGTCGGGGAGGTCTACCGGACGAAAGAGGTGGAGGTGGTCAACACGCCGCCCGTGGTCGCGCAGGTGACGCTCGCGCCCGCCGTGGCGCGAGCCGGCGATCGGCTGGAAGCAACGTTCGAAGGCTCGGATATCGACGGCGACCCGGTGCGTTACGTCGTCCAATGGTGGCGGAACAAGCAGCCGATCCCCGCCCCGGCTGATGAAAAGGACGGGGACGATGTCCGCGAGCGGCGGACGCTGTCCACGGCCGGATTCATGCACGACGATACCATCGTCGTCGGCGTGACGCCCCACGACGCGGCGGGAGCGGGGAAAATCGCCTACTCCGAGCTGGTCCTGACGAACAGTGCGCCGAAGATCACGTCGTCGCCCGCAACGGCGATCGCGGACGGGCAGTATGCCTACGCCGTGACCGCCGTCGACCAGGACAACGATGCGCTCACCTACAAGCTGGATGCGGCTCCTCCCGGCATGACCATTGACGCGGCCAGCGGCCGGATCGAATGGCGGGTCAAGCCCGACGCGAAAGGACCGCAGCGGGTCCGGGTCAGCGTGGATGACGGGCGGGAGGGGAAGGCGTTCCAGGAGTTCGTCCTGACGCCGCCGCCGGCCCGCTGAGCATTCGCGTGAGCCGTGCCCGCCCTTGTTGACGTCCGGCAGCTCTGTTAGAATGCCTGCGTATCCCAAGCGGGGGCAATCGATTTAATCACCCGTGCGCAAGATCAAGCTGCGAGAAGGAACCAACACCGCCAGCCTGTTCGGCTCCCACGACCGTCATCTGAAACTGATTGAAGAAGAATTGGGCGTGCAGATTTCGGCGCGCGGCGACGAGGTTGTGCTGGACGGCGCGTCTGCCGCCGTGCAACAGGCCGGACGGGCGATCCAGGAACTGGCCGCCCTGACGATCGAAGGGTATGAGCTGCGCCCCGACGACGTCTCATTTGCATTGAAGGCCGCGCGGGGCGCGCAGGACACCCCGCTCAAGGAGTTGCTGCTCGGCACCGTTCCCATCGCCACGAAAAAGCGGTTCGTCGTTCCCAAGTCCGCCACGCAAAAAACCTATCTCGACGCGATTCAGAAATACGACATCGTCCTCGGCATCGGGCCCGCCGGGACGGGCAAAACTTATTTGGCTATGGCGATGGCGGTTGCCGCGCTGACGAAGCGCGAGGTCAGCCGCATCATTCTGGCGCGGCCGGCGGTGGAGGCGGGCGAGAAGCTCGGCTTCCTGCCCGGCGACATGTACGCAAAGATCAATCCCTACCTCCGGCCTCTCTACGACGCACTCTACGACATGATGGACGTGGAGCGGGCGAACCGGCTGATCGAGCGCGGCGAGATTGAAATCGCGCCGCTGGCCTTCATGCGCGGCCGGACGCTCAACGATTCGTTCGTGATTCTCGACGAGGCACAAAATGCGACCGCCGAGCAGATGAAGATGTTCCTGACCCGGCTGGGGTTCAACTCCAAGGCCGTGGTCACCGGTGACATCACCCAGGTGGACCTGCCCTCCGATCGCGTGTCGGGTCTCATCGAGGTGCGGGACATCCTGCAGGAAATTCCCGGCATCCAGTTCGTCTATTTCGACGAGCGGGACGTCGTCCGCCATAGGCTGGTCCAGGAGATCATCAAGGCCTACGACCGGCATCGTCCACCGGCCTCCGGCCCGCGAGGGCCTGCAAAATCTCACCCGCCCAGGCCTAAATCCGGGCACGGCGAGAACCAGCAACCTCATTAATGCCTGTCGTTCTCAGCA
>JBIOXT010000178.1:0-5004 GCA_044869795.1 bacterium
CCGAAGGACACATCCTCCATCGCCACGCTCAGGGCGCCTGCCGGAAGCACCCGCGGGCCATCGGCGGTGCTGCTGCGCAGCGCGAACAGCTCGCCGACCCGGCCGATGCTCGCGCTGGCCCGCTGCAGCTCCTGCATCTCGCGGGTGATCTGCTCCAGCGGGCGGCGCAGCATCTCCGTGTAGTGAAACAGCAGGTAGACTGTACCGATGGTAATGGCGCCCGCGCGGAACAGCGTCGATCCCAGGCCGAACGCCAGCGCATTGCCCAGCGCCAACAGGGCTGCGGTGCTGGCCCACATCAGCGTGCCCATCGTCCAGGCGATCCGCGACCGCGCCAGCAGGTCGCGGACGGACTGGTAGTACCGCCGCATCACGTATGCCGTCGCACCGCTGCTGCGGATGTCCTCCGTCCCCGACAGGCGCTCTTCGAGGAACCCGATCAGGATCGCGGCGGCCTGGCGGGCCTGCTTCCAGAACGGCACGGCGATTTCCAGCAGCCGGCGTAGCGCGAACAGCGCAAAGAGCGTGAACGCGACGTAGGCGAGCCCCACCGTGCGATTGACGCGGAACAGCAGGACCAGCACCCCGATCAACAGCAGCAGATTTCCCAGCACGCGGATCGCAAACTGCGAGAAGAAGCGCGACAGGTTCGTCACATCGCCGTCGATCCGCTCGATCATTTCGCCCGGGGTCTTGGCGTTGTGGAACGACAAGTCCAGGCGAAGACAGTGCATCGCCAGATCGGCGCGCACCTGGTTGGTCGCCGTCCACCCCACGGTCTCCGACGCGTACACCGACAGCGCGGTGATCACCTGTCCCGCGCAGGCGACCGCCAGAAACAGCAGCGCCGTCCGCATCAGCGAAGACATCGCGACCCCGCCGCGGACCGCGTCGATGAAGCGGCTCAACAGCTGCGGTCCGAGCAGCTGCAGTCCGATCCCGGCCAGCAGCAGCACGGCCAGCAGCGCCGCGGTGCCGGCCTGCGGCCGC
Source organism: bacterium (assembly GCA_044869795.1). Classification (GTDB taxonomy): domain Bacteria; phylum Sysuimicrobiota; class Sysuimicrobiia; order Sysuimicrobiales; family Kaftiobacteriaceae; genus DASXUC01. Next base: position 991 of record JBIOXT010000178.1, read on the forward strand.
AGGTAGCGGACGAGAAAACGCGCATGGTCACGATATGAAGTCGCTTGGATCACAGGCCCTCTCCACAAAGGCAAACGCCACGGGACGAGTGCATTCCCGTGGCACGCTAGATTGGCAAACTGCGCAGGAGATCTAGAGGGGCACGGGACGCACCCAGGTGCGGCTGACCGGAATCATCGCGCCGGTCACGCAGTCGATACGCTTCCTCACCGGTGCGCCCCCCTTCTTGGAACCGATTAGCAGTCTAGCCAAACATCGCCTTCGCGTCAACCCGCTCGTAGTCGTACAGTTCCTTGGACCCGAACCACAGCGGGATTTCGAGGGCGGCTTCCTCCACCGTGCCCGAGGCGTGGATGAGATTGCGCACCGGCCGCTTCATCAAATTCGCCACTGTCGGCGAGTCGATGGACAGGTCGCCGCGGATCGTCCCCGGTGCGGCGCGGAAGGGCAGGGTGTCGCCGACCAGTTTGCGCACCACGCTGACGGCGTGAATGCCCTGACAGACGAACGCCATCACCGGACCCGACGAGACGTAGTCGATCAACCAGCCCCGCACCTGCCTCCCGATTTCCAGCAGGTCGTCGGTCCCGGTTTCCTTCTTGACGTCCATGCCGTAGGCATCGAACGCGTCCTTCGTCTTGCCGCCGATGGTCGTGAGGAAGTTCTCCTCCTTGGGGTAGTGCCGCTCAAGCAGCTCCCGGGACGGCCAGACCATCTTCGCCCCGGCGAGTGTGAGCCCCGCACGTTCGAACCGGGCGATCACCTCGCCCACCAGGCCGCGTTGCACGCCGTCGGGTTTGAGGAACACCAGCGTCCGTTCCTGTAGAATGCGATCCAGCATTTACTCTCCCCCAGCGGTCATTCCGCGTTTCCGCGTTTCCCCCGTTTCCGCGTTTCCGTCAGTATCCAATTGCACACCCGTCCACGCGCGGATCCGACCCGCCGCGATAGACGCCGTTCTCGACCAGGATGGCCTGGCTGGCGCCACCGGACTCCATCTCCCCCATTTCCCGGACGCGGTGACCCAGGGCTTCCAGCGCGGCGGCGGTGCCCCCGGGGAAACCGGGCTCCAGCCGGACCTCAAACGGCGCGGGCAGATTCGCCGGATCCGTTGACGGAAAGCTCATCCAGCGGGGAAGGTCGATGGCCCGCTGCACCCCATACCCGCCGTCGACGAGATTGGAGAAGACCTGCGTGTTCCACTGGGGCTGACCGTCACCGCCCGGAGTCCCCCACACCAGGAACGGAGCATCACCGCGGAACGCCATGAAGGGCATCAGGGTATGCATGGTCCGTTTGCCCGGGGCGATGCCGTTGGGGTGGGCCGGGTCCAGCACGAATCCCCGTCCGGCCCGGTTGTTGAGCATGATGCCGGTTCCGTCGATCAGTTCTCCGCAGCCGAAGCTCGCCGACAGGCTCGTGATGTACGAGACGACGTTTCCCCCGCGATCGGCGACGCAGAAGTACGTCGTGTCGCCGACGGCTTCCGGAATCGCTCCGGGCTGCGGCCCGGCCGCGGCCCGCCGCGGATCGATCGCATCGCGGCGGCGCGCCGCGAACTCCTTCGAGCGGAGCATGTCCAGCGGGTTCTCGACGAATTCAGGGTCGCCGAGATACGCAAGCCGATCGGCGACCGCGAGTTTCTTCGCCTCGACCATCAGGTGGATGGTCTGCGCCGATGCCCAGCGCAGCTGCTCGGAGGGGAATCCCTCGAGGATGTTGAGCACCTCCAGCAGGATGATGCCCTGTGACGGCGGCGGGGTCGTGTAGACCACATGGCCGCGGTACGTCGTGCTGACCGGCGCGGTTATGACGGAATGGTGTTCGGCGAATTCGCGCTCGGTCATCAACCCGCCGTGCGCGCGCATGTAGCCGACGATCCGGCGGGCCAGATCGCCGCGGTAGAACTCGTCCCGGCCCCCTGCGGCCACCGCGCGCAGGCTGCCCGCCAGATCCTTCATCACCAGGACGTCGCCGGGAGCCGGCGGGCGTCCACGGGGGAGAAACACTTTCGCGCTCGACGGGTACTCCGCAAGGACCGCAGCCGCGTCCGCGATCCAAAACGCAACTTTCGGCGCAACAGGAAATCCGTCTTCGGCGTACCCGATCGCCGGCTGCAGGAGGTCGGCGAGTCCAAACGTTCCCGATCCCCACCGCTCCAACGCCGTCGCCATCGCATCCACGGCACCCGGCACTGAGACCGAGAGCATACCGCGCCCCGGCATCTTCACATGGCCGCGGCTTGCGAACCAGTCATACGACGCCGCGTACGGGGCGATCCCGCTCCCGTTGAGCGCGTGCAGCCGCCGCGCGGCCGCGTCCCAATACAGGAGGAACGTGTCGGCCCCGAGGCCGGACATCATCGGCTGCACCACTCCGAGCACGCCGGCCGCCGCAACGGCCGCGTCGACGGCGTTGCCGCCGTCCATGAGCACCCGCAGGCCCGCCGCCGAGGCCAGGGGATGCCCCGTCGCGATCAGACCCTGGCGCGCGATCACTTCCGCGCGGCTCAGTCTTGTCGGGGATTGCAATCTCGATTCCATATTGGTGAACTCGCGTGGATTGAAGCTTCAACTTTCAACTTTCAACTGGTTTCTAGAGTCGCAGGCGTTTCCCCTCATGTCCGGGAATACCGACTCCCATGCGCCGGACGGCCATCGCGTGTCTTCTCGCTGTGGTGCTCGTCTCACCCGCCGCCGCGCAGGGAATCCTGGCGCCGAACGCCGGGCCCGATGCCACCGAAGCCAACAGCCAGCCCAAACTCGCCCGGGATGCGTCGGGGGCGATCTCCTTCGTCTACGCGGCGCCCTCAGGCGGCGTGTCACAGATCTACCTGGCACGATCCACCGACGGCGGCGTGCGCTGGCAGATCGTCGCGGTGACATCTGCCCGCGTTCCGTCCCGCTACCCGACGCTCGCTGTCGACCGCCAAGGGGCGGTCCACGTCGCCTGGACGCAATACGATGGCGGCACCGGGCGCGTCTACTACGCGCGCTACGACCGGGGCCGCTGGACGGCGCCGGTGCGCGTCTCCGTCGGTCAGCCGTATGCCGGCGTCCCGTCGATCGCCGTGGACGCGGCAGGCGTTGTGCACCTGGTCTGGTACGGGATTAGACCGCAGGCCCCGGAGATTCGCACCAAGCATGGATCGATCTATGAGATCCTCTACACGCATTCCCAAGACGGCGGCTGGTCGCCTCCGCTCGTCATCTCGCCGGGCATCCCCGACGCGATCAATCCGGCGCTCGGCCTGGATGCGTCGGGCCGTCTGCACAGCGCCTGGTACCAGTTCGACTCCCGTGTCTATCAGGTCCGCTATGCCCAACGCGACCGCGCCTGGAGCAAGCCGGTAGAAGTCTCCACCGGCGGCAGCGACGCCGCGGCGGTGGCGATGGCCGTCGCCCCGGGCGGCACGGTCCATCTGGTCTGGGAACAACGCAGCAGTGCGGGCATCCGCATCTTCTACGCGCAGAAGCACCCGACATGGAGCGGCCAGCAGCAGATCTCGCCCTCAACGCAGCGGGCGTGTTGCCCGACCGTCGCCGTCGATGCGCAGGGCCGAGTCTATGTCGTCTGGGAGAGCGATGGGCAGGTGTATCTGCGGCGGCGCAACGGGACCTGGTCCGGCACCGACCGGGTGACCGCGCGGACGGACAATCACAATCCCATCCTCAGCGGGAGTGGAACGCATGTCGATCTCGTGTGGTCCGAGCGCAGTGGACAGCGCTGGCAGCTCCACTTTGCCACGATGGCAGGCGGCGCGCCCGGCGGCCGGGGCCCGGGCCCGTCGCCGCTCTTGCGAACTGTCCTGCTCATTGTCGTGCTTGGGCTGCTGACCGTCTGGCAGGTGCGTCGCATGCGGGCGCGACACCAGGTGTGATTCGTGACCCGCGATGAGCGCCGGCGCGCATTCGTGCGGCGGCTGCTGCGCTGGTATGGCGCCCACCGCCGCGATCTGCCCTGGCGGCGCACGCGGAGTCCGTACCGGATTCTGGTGTCTGAGATCATGCTGCA
>JBIOXT010000179.1:0-4699 GCA_044869795.1 bacterium
CATCACCGCGCTGGTCGCAGGCCCGAGCGCGTCACGCAGCGCGTCGATGTCATTCAACGGTACGGGGATGAAACCGGGCGGGAGGGGCTCGAATCCATGCTGGTACTTGGGCTGGGCCGTCGCGGCCAGCGTGGCCAGGGTGCGGCCGTGGAACGAGTGCTCGGCGACGACGATCTCAAACCGCCCGCTGCCCTGAGCGCTGGCATACTTCCGGGCCAGCTTGATCGCCGCTTCGTTCGCCTCGGCCCCGCTGTTGCAGAAGAAGGCCCGGTCCAGCGCGGAATGCTCGACAAGCCACCGTCCGACCAGCGCCTGTTCGGGGATCAGGTAGAGGTTGCTGACATGGATCAGACGCTCGACCTGCGCTTCGATCGCCTTCACCAATGCGGGATGACGGTGCCCCAGCGAACTGACCGCGATCCCCGCAACGAAGTCGAGATACTCCTTGCCGTCGAGATCGGTCAGGCGCATCCTCCGGCCCGACGCGAACGCCACCGGCTGGCGGCGGTACGTGGTCATCAGATACTTCTCGCTCATCTCGGTTGCGGTCTGCGTTTTCACCATCAAACCTCCACTCAGGGTATCAGCATCGTCCCCACGCCCTCTTCGGTGAACAGTTCCACCAGGAGAGCGTGGGGCAGGCGCCCGCTGATGATATGTGCGGTCGGCACACCCGCGGCCAGGGCGGCCAGGCATGACTCGACCTTCGGGATCATCCCGCTGGAGATGACCTGGGCGGCGATCAGCCGTCTCGCCTCTTCCGCGCGCAGCACCGAGATCAACGACGCCGGGTCATCCCCGTCCCGGAACACGCCGGGCACGTCGGTCAGCAGGATGAATTTGCTCGCTCCGAGGGCTGCGGCCAGCGCTCCGGCCGCGTGGTCGGCGTTTAGGTTGTAGCTCTCCCCCTCCGGTCCGATGCCGATGGAGGCGACGACCGGGATGAATCCCGAGCCGGAGAGCAGCTGCACCAGCCGCGTGTCGACGGTCTCGACCTCGCCGACCTGGCCGAGATCTTCACGCCCGCTCATCTGCCTGGCCTGAAAGACCCTGCCGTCCTTGCCGCTGATTCCGACCGCGCTCCCGCCCGCCGCGGCGATCGATGAAACGAGCGCCTTGGTCGCGCGCCCGGCCAGCACCATCTCGACGACGTCCATCGTCTCCGCGTCGGTCACGCGCAGGCCGTTGACAAATTGGCTTCCCTTGCCGAGGCGTTCCAGAATCTTGCTGATCTCGGGCCCGCCGCCGTGGACGAGCACAGGGTCAACGGCGGCGCCCTTCAGCAGCACCAGGTCCTCCACGACCGTGCCCTGCTCGGATCCGTCCGCGCCGCGGGCGGACGGGCCGGGCATCATGATGCTGCCGCCGTACTTGACGACGACGGTCCTGCTCTTCCAGGCGTTCACATAGCGCAGCGCCTGCGCCAGCGATGCCCCCAAATCAATTGCTTCGCTCGTCTGGATCATGTGAGGGTGTCTCCGTCTCTGCTACGGGATCGGGGATTAGGGATTGGTCTGCAATTCCTAATCCCGAATAACCAATCCCGTATCCCGTAGTTAGGTCATATAGCCGGCGTTGATCTTCACGTAGGCCTCGTTCAAGTCCGACATCCATCCGGTAAACGTGCCGCTGCCCAGGCCGAGGTCCACCGTGATCTCGAATTCGTGGGCCCGCATCGCCGCCGCCGCGGACCCAGGATCGCCCGCGGCGACTCCCGCCGCAGCCACCTGGTGGCCTCCGATCCAGATTGAGACGCGGTCCTCGCGCAGGTAGGCGCCGGAACGCCCGACGGCGGCCAGCACCCTTCCCCAGTTCGGCTCCGCGCCGTAGACCGCCGTCTTGACCAGCGGCGAGGTCATCACGGCCGTCGCCGCCAGCTTCGCCTCAGCGGCGGAGCGCGCACCTTTGACCGTTAAGGTCACGACCTTCCCGGCGCCTTCGCCGTCGCGGACGATCATCCGCGCCAGCGAGGTCGTCACGTCGGTGAGGGCGTGGGTGAACCGCGTGAACGCGTCGCTGTCTTCTGTCAGGACCGGCGCCTGGGCCGCGCCGTTGGCCAGCAGGATGACGGTGTCGTTGGTGCTGGTGTCGCCGTCGACGGAGATGCAATTGAAGGACTCATCGATCGCCGCGCGCAGCGCCGCCCGCAGCAGCGTCGGCGACATGGCGGCGTCGGTGGTCACGAAGCACAGGGTCGTCGCCATCTGGGGGTGGATCATCCCTGCGCCCTTGGCCATGCCGCCGATCGTCACCAGCTTCCTGTCCAGCTCGACCCGCACCGCGGCGGTCTTGGGAAAGGCATCTGTCGTCAGGATCGCCTCGGCCGCCGGGGTGCCGTCGCGACTTAGAGCGGCGGCCGCCGTGGGGATGCCGCGGCGGATCGGCTCCATCGGCAGGGGAACACCGATGATCCCCGTGCTGCCGACGAGCACGAACTCGTCCGCGATGCCCAGGGACGCGGAGGTCAGGGCCGTCATCTCTCGCGCGTCGGCAAGTCCCCGGGGGCCCGTGCACGCATTGGCGTTTCCGCTGTTGACGATGATCGCCTGGGCGGCCCCGCTTTGGATCTTCTCCTGACTGACCAGGACCGGCGCGGCTCTGACCGCGTTCGTGGTAAACATCCCGGCGACGGCGGCCAGCCTGTCTGAGACCAGCAGCGCCAGATCTTTCTTCGCACTCTTGATTCCGCAGTGCACGCCCGCGGCCCGGAATCCCTGCGGTGCCGTGATGCCGCCCTCGATCCGCTGGAACTTGTCTGTTTGAACAATCATCTCGGATCCCTCGTTTCCTCGCTTCCTCGTTCCGGGGTCCCCGATTCTAGGGGTAGAGCGCCGGCTGTTTGAGCCCGAGATCCTCGGGAAATCCCAGCATCACGTTCATGTTCTGAATCGCCTGGCCGCTGGCCCCTTTGACGAGATTGTCCAATGCCCCCAGCGCGATCACCGTGCCGCTGCGCTCATCGACGCGCACGGCGACATCGCAGAAGTTGGAGCCATACGTCGCTTTCGTCTGCGGCAGGCCGTCTGACAGCACCCGTACGAACGGCTCGGCGGCATAGGTTTCCTGCAGCACGCCGGTTGCGTCGGCCGTGGTGAGCGGCGTCGCCGCCTGCAGGTAGACCGTGGCGAGGATGCCGCGGGTCATCGGGATGAGGTGCGGCACGAACGTCACCGCAGCCGTCCCTCCCGTCTGCCGGCTGAGCTCCTGCTCCATCTCGGGCGCGTGCCGGTGCGCGGCCACGTTGTAGGGCTTCACGTTTTCGTTGACCTCCGAAAAGTGGGTGCCCAGCGAGACGCCCCGCCCCGCCCCCGACACGCCGGACTTCGCGTCTACGATGATGCTCGATGTCCGCACCGCGCCGGAGTTCACCAGCGGAAGCATGGCCAGCAGCGCCGCCGTCGGATAGCAGCCGGGATTGGCGACGATCTCGGCGCGCCGGATCTCGCTGCGGCGGAATTCCGTCAGCCCATAGGCTGCGCGCTCGAGCCACTCGGCGCTGCGGTGCGGTATCTTGTACCACTGCTCATAGACCAGGGGATCGGCAAATCGGAAATCTGCCCCCAGATCGATGACGCGGGTCTGCGGGACCAGCGAGGGGACCAGATCCATCGCCTTGCCGTTGGGCAGCGCGAGGAAGACGATGTCGGAGTCCTTCGCGATGGCGCCGGCGTCGGTGGGCTCGGTGAGGACATCGGTGAACGCACGGAGGTTGGGGTAGAGGTCGGCCATCGCCTCGCCGGCCTTCGACTCGGCGGTGAGGTGGACCAGGTCGACCTCGGGATGTCCCAGCAGCAGGCGCGCCAGTTCCCCGCCGCCATACCCTGATGCTCCGATGATGCTGACGCGAACGGCCACTGCGCCTCCCGGGTCTGGATGGAATGCGCATAATCATACTGCACTCCGAATAAAGATGCAAGCGGCGGGCAGCGTAGTAGTGGTCAATTTGAAATGGTTTGAAATGGCTGGGGCGGCGGTTTGCTCGAGGGTGAAGCTTTTAGGACGGGGCCGGTCCTGCCAGCGGCTGCACGGCGGGTGGACCAACGCGGCGCATAGCCAGGACGCGGGCGATCGCCTGAGCAGTCTCGAGGGACGTCACACACGGGATACGCCGTTCGAGCGCAAGGCGTCGCAGCGCGAAACCGGACCGAGATCGATCTCGTCCCCGAGTCGGCGTGTTGATGACCAGCCCTATCCCGCTCTCGGCCATGGCATGCGCCGCATCATCGGCCAGCACGTCGAGCCCAGCCGCGGACAGCGCAGCGGCGGTCTGCCGCGTCGCCACCAGTCGAAACCCGAGGTCCGCGAATGCCTGCAGCACCGGGACCGCGCGGAGCTTCTCTCGGTCGGCGATGGAGGCAAAGACCGCACTCCCGCGCACGGTCATGCCGGCTGCAGTCAGCGCGCGAGACAGCGCCCCGATCGCATCGGCATCCAGGCCCATGACCTCTCCTGTCGATCTCATCTCCGGACCGAGGGCGGCCTCGGCCTCGGCGAGTTTCTCCATCGAGAACACCGGCGCCTTGACCGCCACCCGCGGCGGCGGCGGCAGCCGGTAGATCCCCGGGAAGCCGAGCTCTGACAGGGAGTCACCCAGCATCACCCGCGTCGCGATCTGGACGAGCGGCGCGCCGATGGCCTTACTGACAAACGGCACGGTGCGACTCGCCCGCAGGTTGGCCTCCAGCACGTAGACCGTCTG
>JBIOXT010000180.1:0-13012 GCA_044869795.1 bacterium
GGCGGATCCGCCGGCGGCTGCGCGATCTTCCCGGCGTGCTGATCGAAGACAAAGGCCTGACGGCGGCGGTCCACTACCGCAACGTCCCGCGGGCCAGGGTGGAAGACGTGCGGGTGGCGGTGCTGGAGGAGATCGGGGTGCTGCCCGCCGGGACCCTGGTGATCCGCCAGGGCAAGGAGCACCTGGAAGTTCGCCCGGGGGTGGTCTGGGACAAGGGCCGCGCGGCGGTGGCCCTGCTGCGGCGCCTCGGCGGTACGGACTGGCCCTCGCGGGTCTGTCCGATCTACATCGGGGACGACCGCACCGATGAGGATGCCTTCCGCGCGCTGCGCGAGCACGGCGTGACCGTCAAGGTGGGGCACACGCCGTATGCCACCGAGGCGGGCTATCGGGCCCAGAATGTGGACGAGGTCAGCCGGTTCCTGCAGCTGCTCCCGCAGTGGGTCGAGTCCGCGCGCGTGCACCCGACCTCAGGAAGCACCTCCGACAAGTAGCGCACCCGGGAAGGTCTCGAACATCACCGCGGCGGGGATTCCCACCGCGGCGCTGAACCGCCGGCCGGTCAGCGCGTCACGCCACGCGCGCGGCGCTCCCGCGGGGGTGACGAGCCGCGTATCGCCCCACACCGCGCCCACGGGCAGATGCTGGGGACCGAGCCAGCCCATGACCGACCGGGGCACCGCGGCGACGATCCACGTGTGATCGAGGCAGCGCGCAAATCCGCAGAGGCGATCCGCGGCGGTCCCCGCCGCAGGCAGCGGCACGTACCGTCCACGGTCGAAGACATCGCGGTACTGCCGGCGCAGCCCCAGTCCTGCTGCCGTGGCGTAGAGTTTGATCCGGCCATCGGGCCACTCGGCCAGCAGCGCCTCGACCGCGCGGGCTTCCGGGTCCAGCAGGTGGGGCATGATAGCGGCGAGGGCGGCCTGCCGCCGCGCATAATCCACCGGCCGCCGGTTGTCCGGATCCACGAGCGCGAACGTCCAGACCTCCGAGCCTTGATAGAAGTCCGGCACGCCGGGCGACGCCGTCTTCAGCAGCACCTGGGCGAGGGCATTCAACATCCCGGCGTAGGCGATCTCGCGCTGGAACGGTTGGAAGAGTGCGAGGAACTCGCCGCCGCTGTGGGGATCCAGCACACGTCGCGTGAACAGACTCAACGCCCGTTCGTAATACTCATCAGGCTCCAGCCATGACGTGCGTAGCCTGGCTTCGCGCGCCGCCTTCACCACGTAGGCCGCGATGCGATCCCCGAACCGTTCCAGGTCGCCATCGTCGAGCGGCCACGCGCCCAGCAGGGTCTGGTAGATGTGCAGCTCCATGTTCGGCCCGGGGACGGCGGTCCCACGCACGCGCGGCTTCAAGGGCGCGGCGGCCGCGCGCCACCGCGCGATCTGATCCGCCCAGCGCTCCGGAATCTCGGAGAGCACGCCAAGGCGCGCGCGGACGTCCTCGCTGCGTTTGGAGTCGTGGGTGCTGGTGGCCGTCAGGGTTCCCGGCCAGTGAGCCTGCGTGTGGACGTTCCGCCGGTGGAACGCGGCCACGCCGCCGGGGCGGCCGGTGGGGTCGATCCCCACATCGTTGAGGGCGAGCAGCCGGTTGTCGGCGTACAGCGCCGTGTCTTCGACGCCTTTGGCGGTGACCGGACCCGTGAACTGCTGCCAGCGCATCACCAACGCCGCTGCTGCGCCCGGATGCTCCTGCTGCAGGACGCGGCGGACCTGCTCTATCGGCTCGCTCAGGTCGGCGCGGGCGGACCGCGCCCGCCGCGCGGCATCATCGATGGCGAGGCGATCGGCCGGCGACATCCCGTGCACGCCGGCATACGTCCGGTACACGCGCAGGTGCACCGTCACTTCCAGCAGGGCGTCGCTGAGGTCCGTGCTCGCGTCGGGATCGACGCCGGCGATGACCGCCAGCGCGTCGGTGAGGCGCCGGAACTCCGACGTAAAGAGCTCGCGGATCACCCGTTTCTTGCAGGCCACGGCCACGTCCTCGAACGAGGTTTCGGCTCCGATCCACGCCGCGTAGACGGAGGACAGGACCGGCAGCGCATCGCCGTCGACGACAACGCCCCCCGCGGCATCGACGAAGTCGTAGCCGGTGGTCCCCGCCACCGGCCAGGTTTCCGGGAGCGTTTCACCCACGGCAAGGACCTTCTCGACGACGAGGTAGGTCCCCGGGCACCGCGCCGCGAGGCGCTGCAGATAGCGTTCGGGATCCCACAGGCCATCGAGGTGGTCGATGCGCAGCCCATCCACCAGACCGCGGTCGACAAGGTCGCCGATCAGCTCGTGCGTGGCCGCAAAGACATCGGGATCTTCTACCCGCACGCCGACCAGATCGCTGTTGTCGGCGAACCGCCGGTAGTTCAGGGCGGCGATCCCGTTCCGCCAGAACCGGAGGCGGTAGGGCTGTACGCTCAGCAGTCCGTCGAGGCGCTCGGGATCGATGGCCGCGAGCGCATCCTCGACGGCGTCGCGCGTCGATCCATCACCGGCGATCTGTGCAACGGGCGCTTCGGCCCGCTGCCTGCGCCGGGTCCGCTCGGCGAGGCGATCCGGCCGCGGGTCGGCAAAGACCGGTACGCCCGCCAGCTGCGCGTCGAGCTCGTCCAGGTGCGAGCGCAGGGCATCACCGGGCTCATCCGCCCGCAGGATCGACGTGATCATCAGCCAGGATCCGATCTCCAGGGGCAGGGGGCGCCCCGCGTAGCGCACGATGAACCCGCGCGCGTCCAGCGCGACGCTGAAGTCGCCGCGGGCCAGCGCGGCGCGGTAGCCCGTAGCCAGGATCGGCAGGATGATCCGCGGGCCCGCCGGCCCGACGTCGGCGGTCCAATCGATGTCGAAGTACCGGGCGAACCGCGAGCCCGGTCCGTTCGCCAGCACGTCCCACCACCACGGATTGTCCGGGACCGCGGCCATGTGGTTGGGCACGATGTCCAGCACCAGCCCCATGCCCCGCGCGTGCAGCGCCTCGGCCAGGGCCGCGAAGGCGTCGGGGCCGCCGTAGTCCGGATTGATCCGCACCGGATCGATGACGTCGTAGCCGTGCGCGCTGCCGGGCCGCGCCGCGAGGACCGGCGAGGCGTACAGGTGCGTGATGCCCAGGTCGGCCAGATACGGCACGATGGCCCGGGCATCGTCGAAGGTGAACGAGCGGCTAAACTGGACCCGATACGTGGCAGACGGCCGCGATCGCGCCGGCTCAGTCAACACGGACCGACAGCGCCGCGCCGATCTCCCGAAAGCGGTCGACCCAGCGGGCAGCCCCGCCATCGCCGGCGGCGCGCTCCTGCTGTGCGGCGTACTCGTGCTGCCGCAGGTCGTAGAAGCCGTTCTGGACCTGCCAGAAGTTGACCTCAAACGGCAGGGCTTTAGCCACGTCCACCAGCGCGCCGAGCCGATCCAGCAGCGCGAGGTCGCGCGGGGCGGCGAGCAGACGGCGCGTCATCCGCTCGATCGTGCGGCGGAGGGTGAACTCGAGGGTCGCGGCGTCCAGGGTGATCGATCGGGTCTTGGCCTCGTCCAGCAGCGCCTGGATCCGCGCCTCCTCCGCCTCCTCCACGGACAGCTCCCGCCGCAGGGCGTCGTTGATCACGAATCCCGCAGCGGCCAGGAACGGGGCGGGCAGCGGGGCGCCGATCTCCGCCAGGAAGTTCATCAGCGGGGTGTGCCGCTCATAGATCTGACGGTACGCCGCGTCCACCTCGGCCAGGGTCGCCTCCAGCACCTGGTGGACGACCTTGCGCTGCTCGTCTTTGAACAGCGACTGCAGCGAGTAGGTGGATTCTCCGAAGTGCCGGTCCATTGCCCGGATGACGTCGGCGACGTCCGCGCGCGCGAAGACGTCCTCCAGGTCGCGTGCCATCGCGGCATAGGCCTCATCCCCGCTGAACTCGCGGACCCCGCCGTTGAGGTTGTGGTCGCCGAGGTGCAGCACGCCGAAGGTGAGCCGGTGCGAGGCCCGGGTGATATCGGAGGTGATGGTCACCCGCCCCACCGCCAGGCTGGCGCGGCCGGACGTGACCCGGTGGTAGTCTTCCCGGTCGGCAGCAAAACAGTACAGCCGCACGCGGTCCCCGTAGGACTCAAACAGCGAGCTGATCGCATAGTGTGCCCCCACGGCCTCCGGGGTGACCCGGGTAGGGCGGACCAAGCGCTCGTAGATGCGGCGGCCGTCTCCCTGCTCGGGGAGGTTGCTCTTCGCGTGCGCCAGGCGCCCCAGCCACTCCGCTTCCAGGTCGATCCCCAGCGCGTCGGAGGCCAGCTGCACCGCGCGGCCCGCGTACGCGATGACCTGCACGGTCTCGATGCCCGACAGATCGTCGAAGAACCACCCGCAGCTGGTGTACATCAACATGGCATGGCGCTGGAGTTCCAGCAGGCGTAGCGCACGGACCTGGTCGGCGGCGTCGAGCTCCCCCGGCGCGTGGGCGCGGAAGAAGTCTTCAACGCTCTGATCGGAGCGGTCGAGGATCACGTCGATGTAGGCGTCGCGCGCGGCCCAGGGGTCTCCCAGCAGCGGCCCGGCCGCCTGCTCATACGGGCCGGCCAGCGCGTCCCGCAGCCAGTCCAGCGCCTCGCGCAGCGGGGTGCGCCAGGCCTGCGTCCACCCCGGATGCAGGCCCGTGTTGTCCCCGCAGTCCCGCCACCACCGGTCCACGCCGTGCGCGCAGCTCCAGCTGGTCCGCTCCACGATCTCGGCGTCGTGCGCCGGCGGGAAGCGGGCCAGGTAGGCGCCGTAGTTGATCAACTCCGCCTCCTGCCCGTTCTCGATGCGGTCCAGCGCGTAGGCGAGGGCCATGTCGCCGAAGCGGTGATGGTGTCCGTAGGTCTCCCCGTCCGTCGCGACGTGCACCAGCTGCGGCCCCGCGCGGTCCGCCACGATCGCGCCGAGCAGTCGCGCGGCGAACCGCTCCCCGTTGTCGAGCAGGCCTTCAAAGGCGACCGCCCGCGAGATGGGACCATCGTAGAAGAACACGGCGATGGACCGGCCCGATGGCAGATGCACGGCGTACGGCGTCGTCGGATCGACGCCGCCGGGCAGATCCTGCCAGGCGGTCTCACCAACAGGTCGGACACGGGATGCCTGGTGCGGGGCGAGGATCGTAAAGGCGATGCCGCTGTCGGCGAGGATGTCCAGCGTCTCGAGGTCGACCGCCGTTTCCGGCAGCCACATCCCTTCCGGCTCCCGGCCGAAGCGGCGCCGGAAGTCGGCGATGCCCCACTGGACCTGCGTGCGGCGGTCGCGCGCATTCGCCAGCGGCAGGATCATGTGGTTGTACGCCTGGGCGATCGCCGATCCGTGGCCGTCGAAGCGTCCGATGGAGCGCCGGTCGGCGTCGAGGATCGCCGCATAGACGTCGGGGGCGTTCTCTTCCAGCCATGCCAGCAGGGTGGGGCCGACGTTGAAGCTGATCCGTTCGTAGTTGTTGACGATCTGGGCGATGAACCGCCGCTCGTCGAGGATGCGGGACCGCGCGTTGGTCGCGTAGCACTCCGCGGTGATGCGTTCGTTCCAATCGTGGTAGGGATAGGCGGAGTCCTGGACCTCGATCGCCTCCAGCCACGGATTTTCGCGCGGCGGCTGGTAGAAGTGGCCGTGGATGCAGACGAAGCGGTCCATCAGGTCTGGGCGAGCACGGCGCAGGCGTACGGGTTGAGGATCACCGCCGCCCCGGCGTCAATCTCCGCGGGCACCGACGCCCCCGGTCCATCCCAACGCGTCTCTGAGGAGTCCAACCGCCGCCGCCACGACCCGGCGAGGGCGGTCGGTCCGATCTCCGCCGCCTCGGCGTTGAAGTTGAACAGCAGCATCGTCCGGCCGGCAGCGGACTGCGCGTCGACGACGAGCGTGCCGTCCGCCTCGACGATACCCGGGCGCTCGTGCTCCGATACATTCAGTGCGAGGGCGGCCCGGAGACCGATCAGTTCGCGGTAGAACTGCCACAGCGTGCGGTGGCGGTCTTCGTCTTTCAGATGGTGGTTCAGCCGCGCCCGAGCGAACGTTTCGTCGGCCTGCGGATCCGGGGGCTCGCCCGGCCAGGCAAACGCGGCAAACTCGGCCCGCCGGCCGCGGCGGACCGCGTCGATCAACGCGGCGTCCGTGTGGCTGGCGAAATACGGAAACGGCGCCCGCTCCCCGTACTCTTCGCCCATGAACAGCAGCGGAATGCACGGGGAGAGCAGCACACAGCCCGCCACCAGCTTCAAGGCTTCGAACGGCAGCAGCGCGGTCAGGCGGTCGCCGACTGCCCGGTTGCCGACCTGGTCGTGGTTCTGCGCGAACACGATGAACCGATCCGGCGGGATGCCGGCGGATGAATTCCCGTGCCGCCGCTGCCGGAACGAGGAAAACTGGCCGGTGTACACGTACCCCCCGGCATAGGCGCGTGCGAGGTCCGGCACGCCCGCGTAATCCTGATAGTATCCCTGCCGTTCGTCCAGCAGCGCCGTGTGCAGCGCGTGGTGGAAGTCGTCGTTCCACTGTGCGTCGATACCGGTGCCGCCGGCCGCGGGCGGCCGGATCAGCCGGGCGTCGTTGAGGGTCGTCTCGGCGATCAGATAGATACGGCGCCCCAGCGCCTCCGCGCGCGCGTGCACCGCCGCGGCCAGGTCGTCGAGGAAGGTCGTCGCCGAGTGGTCGACGATCGCGTGGACCGCATCGAGCCGCAGCGCATCGATGTGACAGTCCGACACCCACCACAGCGCGCTGTCGATGAAGAACGCCCGCACGTCGTCGCTGTGCGGCCCGTCGAAGTTCAGCGCCGCGCCCCACGGCGTCCGGTAGCGGTCGGTGAAATAGGGCCCATAGGCCGCGAGCACGTTGCCCTCGGGGCCGAGATGGTTGTGCACGACATCGAGGACCACGGCAACCCGCCGGCGGTGGCAGGCGTCCACGAACCGGCGCAGGCCGTCCAGGCCGCCGTAGCTGTCCTGCGCCGCGTACGGGAAGACGCCGTCATAGCCCCAGTTGCGCGGACCGGGGAACTGCGCGACGGGCATCAGCTCGACCGCCGTCACCCCCAGGTCGGCGAGGTCGTCGAGGTGCGGGATGACCGCATCGAATGTGCCGCCGCCGGTGAATGCCCCGACGTGCAGTTCGTAGATGAGGTAGTCCCGCAGCGGCAGCCCGGTCCAGTCCCCATCGTGCCAGGGAAAGGCCGGATCGACGACCTGCGAGGGTCCGTGGACCCCGTGCGGCTGGGACCGCGATGCGGGATCGGGCCGATCCACGCCGTCGAGGCGGTACCAGTACAGGCGGCCGGCGTTGACCCCCTCCACCGCCGCGGCGGCGTAGCCGCGATCATCACGGGTCAGCGCAATGATCCGGTCGGGAGCGAGCAGATGGAGTTCGACGCTTTCCGGCGCCGGCGCCCAGACGCAAAACTCACAGCGCTGTCCGCCGTCCCAGGACGCGCCCTGCCGGCCCGCCATGCGCCGCAGCGATGCCATCAGCGGCGGCCGTAGATCACGCATGCCAGGGACGGCAGCGTCAGCTCGAGCGTGTAGGGGCGGCCGTGCTGCGCCGCCGGCTCGGCGATGAGCGGGCCGGGCGCGCCGTATCCGCTGCCGCCGTACTCCGCGGCGTCGCTGCTCGCCAGCAGTTCCCAGGTGCCGCCGGCCGGGACGCCGATCCGGTAGCCGTCCCGCACCACCGGCGTGAAGTTGCAGACCACGGCGACCAGGCCCCCGGCGCGGTCTTTGCGGAGGAAGCTCAACACGCTCTGATCCGCATCGGACGCGTCGATCCACTCGAACCCCGCCGGATCGCAATCCAGCTCGTGCAACGCGCGCTCCTGCCGGTACAGCGCATTCAGACGGCCGACCCAGGACTGCAGCCCGGCGTGGGGCGGGGCGTCGAGGAGGTGCCAGTCCAGGCTCTCATCGTGACGCCACTCCCGCCACTGCCCGAACTCGCCCCCCATGAACAGCAGCTTCTTCCCCGGCTGCGTGTACATGTATCCCAGCAGCAGCCGCAGGTTGGCGAACTTCTGCCAGTCATCCCCGGGCATCTTGGCCAGCAGCGATCCCTTCCCGTGCACGACCTCATCATGGGAGAGCGGCAGCATGAAGTTCTCGTTGAAGGCGTACAACATCCGGAACGTGATGGTGTTGTGGTGGAACCGGCGGTGCACCGGATCCTTACGCATGTACTGCAGGGTGTCGTGCATCCAGCCCATGTCCCACTTCAGCCCGAACCCCAGCCCGCCGATGTACGTGGGCCGCGAGACCATCGGCCACGCCGTGGATTCTTCGGCGATCGTCATCGTCGCGGGATGCTGCGTGTACACGGCTTCGTTCAGACGGCGCAGCAGGGAGATCGCCTCGAGGTTCTCGCGCCCGCCGTGGACATTCGGAATCCACTCGCCGGCCTGGCGGGAGTAGTCCAGGTAGAGCATCGAGGCGACCGCGTCGACGCGCAGCCCGTCGGCGTGGTAGCGGTCCAGCCAGAACAGCGCACTGCTGAGCAGGAAGCTGCGCACCTCGTTGCGTCCATAGTTGAAGATGAAGCTGTCCCAGTCCGGATGCAGCCCCTTGCGGGCGTCGGCGTGCTCGTAGAGATGGGTGCCGTCGAAGTATCCCAGGGCGTGCGCGTCGGTCGGGAAATGGGAGGGGACCCAGTCCAGGATGACCCCGATCCCCCGCTGGTGCAGGTAGTCGATCAGAAACATGAAGTCCTGCGGGGTGCCGTAGCGGCTGGTCGGCGCAAAGTAGCCGGTCGTCTGGTACCCCCAGGATCCATAGAAGGGATGCTCCATCACCGGCAGGAACTCGACGTGCGTGAAGCCGAGGCGCTCGACGTGGTCGGCGAGTGGCGCGGCCAGCAGCCGGTAGCCCAACAGCTTCTCCGGATCGTCGGGTGAGCGGATCCACGACCCGAGGTGGACCTCGTAGGTGGTGATCGGCTCGGCGAGACGGTTCCCGCCGGCGCGCGAGGCCATCCACGCGGCGTCGTTCCACTCGTACCCGAGGTCCCACACCACCGACGCCGTCTGCGGGGGCACTTCGCAGTACGCGGCGAACGGATCGGTCTTCTGGAGCTGCTGCCCGCCGATCCGGGACACGAGGTGGTACTTGTACAGCGCCCCCCGGGATACGTCGGGGATGAAGCCCTCCCAGATTCCGGAGACCCCGCGCGGGCGGAGCGCGTCATGCCCGGGGGTCCAGCCGTTGAAGTCACCGATGACCGACACGCCCTCGGCGTCGGGGGCCCACACCGCAAACGTCGTCCCGGCAATCCCGCCGGGCTCCTCGAGATGTGCCCCGAGTTTGTCGAACAGGTGCAGGTGCGTGCCTTCGTTGAAGAGGTGGAGATCGTCGTCGGTCAGCCGGCTGACATCGTAGCGCACGCGGGACGGGGCCGGCGGCTGGTCCGCCCGGCGGACGCGGCGGGCCTGCCCGGAACCCGAAGGACGTGAGTGGTTCGAGGCCATCACCGTTTTCCCCGCCGGCTGGCATCGAGATCCCGCAGCGTGCCGGTGACCGTGCGCATCCGGCGAAAGCGCTCCAGCGTGTAGCGGGCTTTGCGGCGCCAGTTCGGCCGTTCGCCGGCGGTGCCCGGGGTGTTCTGCGGCTCGGTTTCCAGCCACAGGTCTTCCAGTCCCACCAGCACGATGCGCGCCGGACCCGCGCCCAAGTGGGACAGCAGGCCGCGCAGCATGCGCCGCGGCGTCCCCGTGGATCGCAGGCGGCCCTGCCGGCGGAGAAAGCCCGCGAGGTAACGGAGCATCGTCCGGCGGTGCCGCCACTGCCGGCGGGCCTCCCGCACGCTGAGCTGTCCCAGGCGAACCAGGTCGCGCAGCTCCCGTCCCGCGAGGAACGCCGCGAAGGGCGGCATGTCGTGCGTGTTCACGCTCGCCACGGCATCCGCGGGCGGTGGAATCAGCGGCTGCGCGGCTTGGGGGCGCAGGGAGTACTGCACGACGTACGTCTGCAGCACGCCGTGGCGGCGCATCGCGGCGTTGACGTAGGACGGCACCGTCCCGAGGTTTTCACCGACGATCAGCGCATGGTGGCGCATCGACTCCAGGGAGAGAATCGCATAGAACTCCCGGGCCCGGTAGCGGACGTAGACGCCGTCGGCGGCCGCCCGTCCATGCGGAATCCAGTAGAACCGGTGCAGTCCCATCACGTGGTCGATCCGCAGCAGGTTGGCGTAGGCCAGGTGGTGCCGGAGGCAGTCGATGTAATACCGGTACCCCTGCCGCCGCAGGTGCTCCGGATGCAGCGGCGGTGAGCCCCAATCCTGCCCGCGGCCGAAAAAGGTGTCCGGCGGGGCGCCGGCCGACACGCCGCCGGCAAAGACGCCACGGTCGCGCCACACGTCATAGCCCGACGCGTGGGTGCCCAGCGGGAGGTCCAGGTACACGGTCCCGCCCGCGCCGCGCAGCGCTGTGCTCGTGCCCGCGAACTGCTCGTGGGCGATCCACTGGCTGTACAGGTAATACCGTCTGGCCGTCTCGTCGTAATCGTCTGTGCGCAGGGTTCCGTCGCGCAGCCGCGCCGGCCACAGCGACCACGGTCGGTGCTGCCGGTCCATCACGGCGCGGAACCGGGCATAATCGCCGGCGGCGGGATGGGCGGCCATGAAGGCCTCGAAGGCCGCGCGGCGCGATGGCGGCGCAGCGGTGAAGAACGCCTGGGCCAGCAGGTCGAGCACCCTGCGTTTCTGTCCAAGTTGCTCGCGGTAGTCCACCAGGCTCGCGCGCCGCTGCCGCCGCAGGGCGCGCTGGAATCCGGGGGATCGCAGCAGGGCCTGCGCCGCGGGAGTGCGCGCCAGCTCCGGGACGCTTTCGATGTGGATGTAGAACTCATTCCAGCAGCGGCGGCTGACCGGCGCATAGGGGCTGGGATCGAACGGGCTGTCGAGGAACAGCGGCAGCAGCGGCAGTGTGGCGACGACCGACCCGCCCAGCGTGCGGGCCCATGCCGCCAGCCGGGTGAGCGCGGAGTAATCCCCCGTGCCCCAATCCCCGGTCATCCGCAGCGCATATAGTGGAAGGAACACTCCCCAGGGTCGTTCGGCTCGGGCGCCGGCGAAGGCGCGTGGGGGGGCGACGATCACCGTGCTGTCCACCGCGACCGCGCCGGACTCGACACGCAGCGTGTGGGAGCCGGCTGGCAGGCGCACCGGGACCGGCACCCGGACCGGCGCCCCCGGGCCGCGGACCTGGTCAGCCGTCACGCTCCATCGGTGCACGACCCCGTCCTCACGGATGAGTTCCAGCCCCACCCGCCGCCGCGCGGCGAGCCGCAGCGTCAGCGGCCGCGACGTGCCGTCCCGCAGCACGATCACCGGTGGCACGACCTCGGCGGCGAGGGCATCCTCCCGCGCCCGCAGCGCATCGG
This sequence comes from bacterium, assembly GCA_044869795.1. Classification (GTDB taxonomy): domain Bacteria; phylum Sysuimicrobiota; class Sysuimicrobiia; order Sysuimicrobiales; family Kaftiobacteriaceae; genus DASXUC01. Next base: position 11,358 of record JBIOXT010000180.1, read on the forward strand.
CCGCATCCTCGACGCCGGAGAGCGGCGCGCCCAACGACTGCAGCACGGACACCAGGGAATCGACCGGAGCAATCCGGCGGCGTCCGGCGATGTCGGTGTAGGCGGTCTGCACGTCATAGAGCCTCGCCAGCCGGCGGAGATCGCGGACCGTAGTCGTTGGTCGTTGATCGTTGATCACGCGCTACCCTTGCAGAAGGTGCCGGATTCCGCGCAGCGGGATGGGGACCCAGGCCGGACGGTAATTGAGCTCGTAGCCGAGTTCGTAGACGGCTTTTTCCAGCAGCAGCGCGTCCAGCAGGACCGCGAGTTCCGTGCGTGCGGCGGGGATGAACGGCGCCTGCCCCGCGGTGTGCAGGTACGACCGCAGGAAGGTGGTGCTCGTCCACCGGGACCAGAATTCGGCCCAGCGTTCCAGCGCCGCGAGGGCCTCCCCCTGCGCCAGCCCGCTGTGTTCCACCGCCGCCAGCGCCGTGTATGCCGCGTAGTCGAACGACCGGATCATCCCTGCCACGTCGCGGAGCGCCAGCCGCTTCATGCGCCGGTCGCTCAGTGGCCGCGAGGGCTCTCCCTCAAAGTCGATGATCACGAAGTCCTTCCCGGTATGGAGGACCTGCCCGAGGTGGTAATCGCCGTGGATGCGCATGCGCCGGGCGGTAATTTTCTGGTCCAGCACCGCCGCGAACCGCCGCCGGATCGGCTCCTCCATCGCGGCGATCCCCTGGAGGTCTGCGGCGAGTGATCCCGTCACGGCCGGCCGCTGCCTGGTCACCAGGGCGAGGACCCTGCTGAGCAGGTTCCGCATCGACTGGTACATCGACCGCTGGTAGTGCATGGTCACCGCTTCGGGCGCGAACTCGGGCGCGGTCTCATCCGACGCCAGCAGGTGATGCAGCTGCGCGGTGCGCTCGCCCAGCAGGCGCGCTGACTCACGGTAGGCCCCAAGCAATTCCGCGACGCGCGGAGGCAGGTCGCTCCCGGCGCGCTCGACCAGCGCCGCCGCCGCAGGCGCCGGCAACGGTCCCGCCGGACCCGCGCTCATCATCTGATCGAAGAATTGATGTAGGCTGTCCTGCGTGTACGTCCAGGCATCGCCCTGGTTGGGTACAAACTCCTGCAGGATCGCCACCGCGGTCGCGGTCCCGCCGCTCTGGTACTCGACGACCCCGGCCGTGGCGGGGGTATGCGCGAAGCCGTGGTCGGTGAGGAAGCGACCGACATCGACCTCCGGGTTGGTCCCGGGCTCCAACCGGCGAAACACCTTGAGGACCAGCCGGTTGCCGTAGACGACCGACGTGTTGCTCTGCTCCGATCGGATCTGCGTCACCGCGTCCCCGGCGTCTGCCGCCAGCCGCCTGAACACCCGTGTCGGGGCGGCGACGATTTCCCCGCGCCCGCCGCGCAGGCGCCGCCGCGCGCCGATCGCCTTGAGCAGGTCGCGGCAGAAGGCGGCGTCGGTCAACGCATCATAGACCACCCCCCGGGTCGTCCGGTCGGAGGAGACCAGCGCCGCGACGATCGCCTGGGTGGGGTCGGCGGCAATGCCGGCGGCGTCCCCGCCGGTCGCGAGGACCAGCGGCACGGCGTACATCTCGGGGTCGCCGTCGGAGTACTCGACGCCCGCGATCAGGAAGCCGGCGCGGGGCCGGGTCGCCGGC
>JBIOXT010000181.1:0-7401 GCA_044869795.1 bacterium
TCCGGTGAGCTGCGTGTAGAACTTCTGACGGTCTTCGGAGACGTCGAGAGATCCGACGGACGTGCCGAGGACCCGCACGCCCGCGGCCATCAGCGGACCCGCGAGATTGAGGGCCGTCTGCCCCCCGAACTGCACCAGCACGCCCTCGGGCTGCTCGCGGTCGATGACGTGCAGCACATCTTCCAGCGTCAGCGGTTCGAAGTACAGCCGGTCGGAGATGTCGAAGTCCGTGCTGACCGTTTCCGGATTGTTGTTGATGATCACCGCCTCGTAGCCGGCTTCGCGCAGCGCCCGCACCGCGTGCACGGTCGAGTAGTCGAACTCGATCCCCTGGCCGATCCGGATGGGTCCAGATCCCAGCACCACGATACGCGGCCGCGCCGGCTGCGGCGGCTCATCTTCCTCCTCATAGGTCGAGTAATAGTACGGCGTCGCGGCAGAGAACTCGCCGGCGCAGGTGTCGACGACCTTGAACACGGGCACAATCCCCTCGGCGCGCCGCTGCGCGCGGACGTCGCCTTCAGTCCGGCCGGTGCATGCGGCAATCGCGGCGTCGGAGAACCCCAGGCCCTTGGCCTCGCGGATGGAGACCGTGCCCTGCGCCAGACCGTGCTCAGCGCCGATGATGCGCTCGAGTTGCGCCACAAAGTACCCGTCAATCGCCGACGCCCGGGCCACGCGATCGCGTGTCCAGTTCCGGCGCAGGGCTTCGGCGACCGCGAACAGGCGCAGGTCGGTGGGTTCTGCGAGCAGCCGCGCCAGCTCGGCGTCGGTCCACGCCGGGGCCTCAGGCACCGCCAGCCCGGATACCCGGAGATCGAGCGACCGCACGGCCTTCAGCACCGCCTCCGGAAACGTCCGCCCGATCGCCATCACTTCGCCGGTCGCCTTCATCTGGGTCCCCAGGCGCCGGTCCATCGCGGCGAACTTGTCGAACGGCCACCGCGGGATCTTGACCACGACGTAATCCAGGGCGGGTTCGAACGCCGCCTTCGTCACGCCGGTCACCCGGTTGGGAATCTCGTCCAGACGCATGCCGATCGCGATCTTCGCGGCGACGCGGGCAATCGGGTATCCGGTTGCCTTGCTGGCCAGCGCCGATGAGCGGGACACGCGCGGATTGACCTCGATCACGTAGTAGGCATCGCTGCGCGGGTCGAGGGCGAACTGGATATTGCACCCGCCGGCGATGCCCAGCCCGGCGATGATCTTCAGCGCCGCGCTGCGCAGCCGCTGATAGTCCGCATCGCTGAGCGTCTGCGATGGGGCGACGACGATGCTGTCACCGGTGTGCACGCCCATCGGGTCGAGGTTCTCCATGTTGCAGACCGTGATGCACGTGCCGGCGGCGTCCCGCATCACCTCGTACTCGATCTCTTTCCAGCCGATCACGGACTGCTCGATCAACACCTGGTGGATCGGGCTGGCCAGGAGTCCGCGGCGCGCAACGGCGCTGAGTTCATCCGGGTCCTGCGCGATCCCGCCCCCGGTGCCGCCGAGGGTAAAGGCGGGGCGCACGACGACGGGGTACCCGATGGCGGCCGCCGCCGCCAGCGCCGCGCTGACGTCGGTGACGGTCGTGCTCATCAGCACCGGCTCGTCGAGGGCCACCATCGTGACGCGAAAGCGTTCGCGGTCTTCGGCGTTTTGGATCGCCTCCAGCGGCGTCCCCAGCAGCTCGACCCCGTACCGGCTCAGCACACCCAACTCGGACAGTTCCAGGGTGAGATTGAGTCCGGTCTGACCGCCCAAGGTACCCAACAGTCCGTCCGGACGCTCCTGGGCGATGACCGCGGTCAGAAACTCGACCGTCAGCGGCTCGACGTAGACGCGGTCGGCCACTTCGACATCGGTCATGATCGTTGCCGGATTGCTGTTAACGAGGACAACCTCGATGCCTTCCTCCGCGAGCGCCCGGCATGCCTGGGTACCGGAGTAGTCGAATTCCGCGGCCTGCCCGATGATGATCGGGCCTGAACCGATGACCAGCACCTTCTTGATGTCGGGGCGCTTCACGACCCCACGCCGACGGCCATCTCCGCCCGGGTCGTGCCATCGCGCAGGAGTGCCAGGAAGCGATCGTAGAGGAACTCGGCGTCGGTGGGTCCGGGGCGGCCCTCCGGATGGAACTGCACGGAGAACACCGGGCGCGTGCGGTGGCGGAGGCCTTCCACCGTGCCGTCATTGAGATTGACGTGCGTGATCTCGGCCGCCGCCGGAAGCGATGTATCCACCGCGTAGCCGTGGTTTTGCGTCGTGACCATCACACGTCCGGTGGCCAGCTCGAGCACCGGCTGGTTGCTGCCGCGATGCCCGAACTTGAGCTTGTACGTGGATCCGCCCAACGCCAGGGCGAGGAGTTGGTGGCCCAGGCAGACGCCCATCACCGGGTAGCGCTCCGCCAGGGCGGCGGCGGTTTGGATCGTCGGTCCCAGCACCGCGGGATCCCCCGGCCCATTTGAGATGACGACGCCGGCCGGAGTGAACGCCCCGACGTCGTCGGGGGTGGCCGTGTGCGGCAGCAGCACGACCTCGCACCCCCGGCGCCGCAGCGCGTCGACGATGCCGGCCTTGACCCCGCAGTCGATCACCGCGATCCGGGGTCCGTCGCCGCTCAGCACTGCCGGCGCGCGCCGTGAAACCGCTCCGACCAGATCCTGCTCGTGCAGCCGCGGGACCGCGCAGGCCCGCGCGACCGCCGCGGCATCGCCGGCCGGCGTGATGACGCCGCGCTGCAGGCCACGCACGCGGAGATGGCGGACGAGGCGGCGCGTGTCGACACCTTCCAGACCTATCACCCCGTGCCGGGCGAGGAACACGTCCAGATGTTCCCCGGACAGATGGTGCGACGCGACCTTGGAGGCCTCGCGGACGATGAAGCCGGCGACATGGGGACCGGGCGCCTCCCAGGCCTGCGCGCTGAACCCATAGTTGCCGATCAGCGGGTAGGCCATCACGACGATCTGCCCCCGGTAGGAAGGATCGCTGATGACCTCCTGATACCCGGTCATGCTCGTGGTGAACACGACCTCGCCGGCGGCGTCGCCGTCTGCGCCCACCCGCCGGCCGTGGAAGACTTCCCCGTCTTCGAGGACGAGGCACGCGCGCTGGGCATTCGCACCGGATGTCGTCATGGCTCGAGTGAATAATGATACCGCATCATGAATAAAGATACAACGGTGGTCGCGGGCACAAAAAATGAGCCCGGCATTCGGGCTCACGCATGCGGCGGCTTCGTCTGGCAACCATGGTCCCTCCCGGGGCACCCTTAATGGTCGCACTTGCCTTACTGAGCTACTCCGTTTCGTGATCGATGCTCATGCCTCCTCCTTCCACGTTCGGTTGGCGGTTGGTCGGTCGCAGGCTGAACTCGTAAAACATCATCGCCGCCGCGGCGATCCCGGCGGTCTCGGTGCGGAGGATCAGCGGGCCGAGGGTGGCCGGCAGCGCGCCTGCGGCGACAGCGGCGTCGACTTCGCCTGATTCCAATCCCCCTTCCGGCCCTACGATCAAGGCCGCGCGCATGGGGAACGGACGCCCATGCAGCACCCGGCCGAGCGTCTGCGCCGGCTCCCCTTCCCACAGGAGCACCAGCAGATCCGAGGCCCTGACGATTTCCAGCGCAGCCGCGAACGGCACGGGCCCGTGCACGGCGGGGAGATCGCTGCGCCCGGACTGTTTGGCCGCCGCTGCGGCAATCCGCTCCCATCGCTCCGCGCGGTGCGCCGACCCGGCCACGCTGCGGGCGGTGAGCACCGGGAGAAATTCCGCGATACCGATCTCCGTGCCCATGCGGATCACCAGGTCCATCCGGCTTCCCTTCGGGACGCCCTGCACCAAGGTCAGGCGCATCGCCGGTGAGCGGCCTTGCCGGCGTTCCAGCACTTCCCCGCGGACCATGTCGGGAGCGACGTCATCGAGACGCGCGACGTACTCGGTTCCGGAGCCGTCAAACAACACGACACGATCGCCGGCCGTTAAACGCAGCACGACCGCCGCATGATGCGCTTCGGATCCGTGGAGGGCCACCCGGTTGCCGGAGATGGATGCCGCCGAAATGAGGAATCGGCGCATTACGCGCGGGTCAGCACCAGGCAGCGCCACTCCGCTTCCTTCCGTTCCTCCAGCAGCCGGAGGCCGGCGGCGGCGGCGACCGCGCGGACTTCGTGGACCCGGTCGGCGACAATGCCCGCGGCGACGAGCAGACCGCCCGGCGCGAGGTTGTCGGCGGCGTGGGGCAGCAGATCGAAATGGATCTCGGCGGTGAGATTGGCGACGATCAGATCGGCCTCGGCGGAGACACCATCGAGCAGGGACGACAGGCGGACGTCGATCCGGTCATCGACACGGTTGTGCGCGGCGTTCTGCCGCGCGACATCCACGGCGACAGGGTCGTTGTCGAGCGCGAGCACCGATGCCGCGCCGAGCTTTGCCGCAGCAATGGCCAGGATGCCTGAGCCCGTGCCGAGGTCGATGACCCGCGCCCCGGCACGCAGCCGTTCGCCGAGAGCGATCAGGCAGAGCTGCGTCGAAGCATGCAGACCGCTGCCGAAGGCCATCCCCGGATCCAGCTCGATCGCGATCCTCCCGTCGGGGGCGGGTTGATCGTCCCAGGTTGGCTTGATCCAAAAACGTGATCCGACGGGGAACGCCTTGAAGTGCATCTTCCAACTCAACGCCCACCCTGAATCCTCCACGACCCGCGTCTCGATGCGGCCGGGCCCGATGTCGAGGTCGAACTGCGGAAGCGCCTGTACGCGGTCGGCGATCGCCGCGAGCGTGACATCGACCGCGGGGCCGACGGGCAGGTACCCGCGCAGGACGACGCTGCCCGGTGCGAGGCGGGCTTCTTCGATGCCGCCGGTGCGGCACCCGAGCAGGATGTTGGCGATGGCTTCAACGGCAGGCGGGGCGGTCGTGATCGTGATTTCGACCCACTTCACGACCGGCTCACTGCAGCAACTCCTTCATCTTGTCCGCAAACTTCTTCTTCTGAGGTTTGACGCCTTCGCCGCGCGCCTTAGCGAACTCCAGCAGCAGCCGCTGCTGCTCCGCTGTCAGACGCGTCGGCACCTCCACGTCGACGGTCACGTGCAGGCTGCCGTGCCCGCCGCGCATCGTCGGCATGCCCTTCCCGCGGAGGGTCAGGACGGTGCCCGGCTGCGCGCCGGCCGGGAGGAGGTACGGTTCGTGGCCATCGAGGGTGGGAATCTGGATCTCATCGCCGAGGGTCGCCTGCACGATCGAGACGGGCACGGTGCAGAACAGGTCTGCGCCGCGGCGCTGGAAGACCGGGTGGGGCAGCAGGTGGATGAAGACATAGAGATCGCCGCGCTCACCGCCGCGCGATCCTGCTTCACCCTCGCCCGACAGGCGCAGCCGGGTGCCGTCATCGACACCGGCCGGTACCTTCACGGACAACTCGCGGCGCGTCGGCGCTTTCCCCGTCCCGCCGCACTCCGCGCACGGACGACGGATCACCTCCCCTGTCCCGCCGCACGTCGAGCAGGTGCCGATTTGCGTGAAGTTGCCGAAGACCGTGCGCTGCGCGTACCGCACCTCGCCGGCGCCGCCGCAGGTCGGGCACCGCTCCGGGGACGATCCCCGCTCCGCGCCCGTTCCGAAGCACGACGGGCAGGTGTCGAGGCGCTCGATCTCAATGGTGCGCTCGACGCCCGTGGCGGCGTCCTCGAGGCTGAGTTCCAGATCATCCCGCAGGTCGGCGCCGCGTTCGGGAGCCCGCGGGTCGGATCGGCCTGCCCGGCCGCCGAAGAACATGTCGAACAGGCTGTCCAGCGGGCCGAACCCGCCGCCGCGCAGGTCGCCGAACCCACTGAAGGGCTCGGTCGTGCCGAAGCGGTCGTACTGCGCGCGGCGCTGCGGATCACTCAGCACCTGGTACGCCTCGTTGATCGCTTTGAACTGGTCGTCGGCCTGGGGGTCGTCCTTCTTCACATCGGGATGGTGTTCGCGGGCGAGGCGGCGGAAGGCGCGCTTGATCTCCTCCGCCGACGCGGTCCGATCCACGCCCAACACCTCGTAGTAATCCCGCATCGGGCCTACGCGGTGTCGCCGAGCGCGTCGGTCAGGCTCTGCGCGAGGTACCGGACCAGGGCGATCGCCTTCGCGTACTTCATGCGGGTGGGGCCAACGATCCCCAGGGCACCCGCCGGTCCGTCGGACGGACCGTACGTCGCGGCCACCACGCTGCAGCCGTGCAGCGCTTCGTACCGGTTCTCGCTGCCAATGGAGATCCAGACCCGCTGCCCGGGAACCCTGCGCAGCAGATCGGCGAAGATGTCCTCGCGCTCCAATGCGAGCAGCACGGGCTGCGCGGCCCGCATATTCTGAAACTCCGGCTGCTTGAGGATGTTGGCGGTGCCGTCGGTGACCACACGCCGCTGGACCGCCGGCAGGTGCCGGCGCAGCCATGCGGCGAGCTCGCGCACGACCCGCTGCTGCAAGGCGGCTTCATGCACGACCTCGCTCAGCAGGTCGTCGGTGATCGCCCCGAGGGTGTGCCCCTCGAGCCGGCGGCTGACGATGCGGGACACCCGGTCCAGCTCTTCGGGCTCGAGCGCCTCGGGGAGCTCGATCATCTTGCCGTCGGTCACCCCGGCGCTGGTCACGATCACGGCCATGACCAGCGTCCGTTCGAACGGCATGAAATGGACGTGTTTGAAGACGAGGTTCTCAGGAGACGGCGGGGCGACGACGGATGCGTAGTCCGTGACCGCGGCGAGCGTGCGGGCAATCTCTTCCGCGATCCGGCCGGACCCTCCGGTCATCACCTCGACCGGCCGGCGCACGCGCGCGCGTTCGGCCGGGGTCAGCCGCACTTCCTTGATCACGGCGTCGACGTAGAAGCGGTATCCGCGGTCGGTCGGCACCCGGCCCGCCGAGGTGTGGGGATGGGACAGATAGCCGCCGTCCTCCAGCGCCGCCATCTCGTTGCGGATCGTGGCCGGACTGACCCCCAGGCGCAACCGGTGCGCGACGGTCTCCGAGCCCACGGGTTCCGCGGTCTGGATGTGCTCCTCGATGACCGCCCGCAGGACGTCTTCCTTGCGATTGTCGAGATGTGTCATGGACCGTGCGCCCCTCAGTCCTGAGAAGTTAGCACTCACTGATATCGAGTGCTAACAACCTCCCGTTCACGATAGCACCCGCCAAATCGCAGTGTCAACGCGCCGCCCCGGCAGCCTGCCGGCCGGCCAGCAGCCCGCGGACCACCCGCAGCTCCTCGACCCGCAGCAGCCAGCAGACCAACAGATACACCGCGGCCCCGCCCAGCACGGCCGCCCCTATCTGCGCGGCCTGTCCGGCCAGTGTTGCGACGTCGACGCGCGAGGCGACTCCCTGCGCCGAGAGCACCATCGCCCCGGCGGCGGCGGCCGCCGC
>JBIOXT010000182.1:0-3666 GCA_044869795.1 bacterium
CCTGCTCGTCACGGTGGGTCCCAGCGATCCGGAGTTCAGCGGGAAGGCGCTGCGCGACATCCGGGCCGAAGCGGATCGGATGGCGCGGATGATTACCCAGCTGCTGATCCTTGGACGAGCCGATGCCGGGGCCGTGGTGACGCCTCGCCCCGTCGCGCTCGCCGGTGTCGTGGCCGACGTCGTGCGGCAGGGACAGGCGATGGCCAACGGGGTGCGGTTCGAGAATGGCGTCGGCAATGCGCTCGAGGGTGTGGTGATCAGCGGGAATCCCGACTACCTCGAACAGTTGCTCTTGATCCTGCTGGACAATGCCTTCAAGTACACGCCGCCGGATGGCGAGGTGCGCATCGATGCCGCCATCGATGGTCGCATCGCGCGGCTCACCGTCGCCGACACGGGGACGGGGATCGACGATGACGACCTGCCGCACATCTTCGACCGGTTCTATCGCGGCCGCAACGCCGCCGGCAACGCCGGCACGGGGTTGGGGCTGGCGATTGCCCGTTGGATCGTCCAGCAGCACGGCGGCACTATCTCCGTCGACACCGCACCGGGGCAGGGGTCCCGGTTCTCGGTCGTCCTCCCGCTGCGTCCACCCGAGTAGCCGGAGGGGTCCCCGCGCGCTTACCGTCTTCTTACCAACGCTCAGCCGTCCGTGACGCGCCGCGCGTACGCTGGCCGCGAGGTAGCGCGTATGCGACGAATCGTGTCGACATCGATCCTCGGCCTCAGTGTCCTCGCCGGTGCGGTGCTGGCCCTGGCGGCGCCGGCGGGCGTCCCGGAGGCCATCGCGCCGTACCAGACCTGGACGAAGCTGAACGCCGTCCCCCTCACCGATCCGAGCAATCCACGGGCGGGACCGAAAAATACGTTTGCCAACCTCTCCCCCGCGGTCCTGGGCACCGTCGTCGGGCCCGGCGCGCGGGCGCGGGCGCCGTTCCCCGCGGGCACGATCATCGTCCGCGAGTCGCTGGACGTCGACAGCGGATTCGTGCGGGTCCTCTTCGTGATGGAAAGGGATCCCGCCGCGACCCGAACCCGCGGCTGGAAGTTCTCCGCGTTCAACCGCGCCACAGCGGACACGGCTTTCCAGCCGACGCCGATCGCCGATCCGGTGACACGCTGCCTGGATTGCCACCTGCAGATGGGCGCGAGCGATCTTGTCTTCACGCCCTTTCTCAACCGCCCCGATGGGCTGCCTGGCAGAACGCCGTCGGCACCTGACCGGGTGGAAATTTTCAACTACCTGTTCGGCCCGCGGAGTCTGAGGGTGAAAGCCGGCGCCACGGTCGCGTTCGTCAACTACGATGCAGTCGCCCATGACATCAAGGCGGCCGACCGCTCGTTCGAGTCCGGAAATCTGCCGACCCAGGGACGGTATTTCCAGACCTTCAGCCGGCCCGGCACGGTGCAGTACTTCTGTGCCGTGCATCTGGAAATGCGCGGGCAGATCGTGGTCGAACCATGATTCGGGGGCTCGCGACGGTGAGCGTGGTCATCGGTGTGCTGGCATCCGCGGTCGCCCAGCCGGCGCCGGCGATCGTCGCGATCCGCGATTTTTCGTTCGAACCGCATGAGATCAAGATCGCGCCGGGCACGGCCGTGCGCTGGGTCAACCAGGATCCCTCGCCGCATGCGATCGCGATGGAAGGCGGCCGATCGGGCAGCTCCGGGCAGATCGCCCCGGGCCAGGCCCACACCTTCACCTTTCAAGATGCCGGCACGTTTACGTATCGCTGCGGCGTGCACCCCACCATGCTGGGGGTTCTCATCGTAGGACCGTAACGCGCGCAGGGCGAAGTCCCCTCTGTCATGTTCACCATCACACGCGGCGCTGCGGCGGCAACCGTCGCTGCGGCATTGTTCGTCGTCCCGGCGATTGCCCAGACCCCCGCGAGCGTCACCGTCGAGAATCTTGCCTTTCACCCCCCTGAGCTGACGGTCTCGGCGGGGACGGCAGTGCAGTGGACGAACCGTGACGGCACACAGCACCAAGTGGAGTCCGACGACGGCTCGGTCGTCGGACCGGTCATGGGGACCGGCGAGATGTTTTCGTTCACCTTCCGCACACCGGGTCGGCTGACGTATCACTGCGGGATCCACCCTTCGATGACCGGAGCGATCGTCATTCAGTGATCCAGTGATGCGCGGCTCTCGGCGTTGGCTGGGCGTCGCCTTCTTCTCCCTGCTGGGGGGAGTCTATCTCGGACTGGTGATCGCTCCCGTCGAGGCCTTCCAGGGCGACCCCTATCGCATTCTGTACATCCACGTTCCCAGTGTGGTCAGCTCCTACGTGGCATTCGGTATCACGTTGGTGGCCAGCGTCCTGTATTTGTGGAAGCGCGAGCAGCGGTTCGATCGGCTGGCGGCGACGTCGGCGGAGCTCGGCCAGTTGTTTCTGACGATGGTGCTGATCACCGGTCCGATCTGGGGGAAACCGGTGTGGGGCGTGTGGTGGACTTGGGACGCGCGGCTGACCACCGCGCTGATCTTGTGGTTCATTTTCGGCGCCTACCTGATGGTCCGGGAGTGGTCCGGGCCGCGCGGGGCAACAGCAGCCGCGATCATCGCCATTGTGGGTGTGCTGGACATCCCGCTCATCCACTGGTCGGCGGTCTACCTGCGGACCCTGCACCCGCGGCCCACGGTCTTCCGCGCGCCCGGCCCCGATCTGCCCACGTCTTTCCTCTATATCCTGCTGTTTAACATCGGCGCGTTCATCCTGGCGTACGCCGTCCTGTTGAGCATCCGGCTCCGGCAGGAGCGCCAGCGCGAGCGCCTGGCCGACCTGGAGATGGTCTGATGGGCTACGTCGCCGCGGCATACCTGCTCGTGGCCGTGCTCTTTGCCGGGTACGCCTGGACGGTGGCGGCGCGTCAGCGCGAGCTGGCACGGCGTGCGCGCGAGGCGCCAAACGGCGACGCGCGATGAGCGCGTCCCGAAAGCTCGCCGTCGGCCTGGCCGTGATCGCGGTCGCAATTGGGGTCGTTGCCTACAATGGGATCCGCTCGGCCGCCGTCTACTATCTCACCCCGACAGAATTTGCGGCGCGGCCTGACCTCGCCAACGCCCTCGTGCGCCTCGCCGGCACCGTCGTCCCGGGATCGGTGCTGCGCAGCGGCGGCCGCATCAGCGGGTTCACGATCAGCGATAACAAGACACTGATGCGCGTGCGGTACGATGGGCCGCTGCCCGACCTCTTCGCCGAGGGTCGCGAGGTGCTGGTGGAGGGCCGGCTCGCCCCCGACGCCGTGCTCGACGCGACTCAGGTGATCACGACCCATCCGACCGAGTACAGGGAGCGCACCGGGCGCTGATGGCGATCGTGGCCGCGTTCGCGCTGATCTGGCTGGTGGCCGGGCTGCTGCTCGATCGCGCCCTGCGCGAGCAGGATGACGTCGACGCGCATCTGGGGTCGCGGTGAACACCGCTCCGCTCGGTCACTTCGCACTGCTGGCCGCGCTGGCCGCCGCGGTGTTCGGGATCATCGCGGGAATCCTGGGGGGGGCGCGGCGGATCCCTGCGCTCCTCGAGGCCTCCCGCCGATCGGTCGTCGCGTGGGCGGCGCTGATGCTGGTGGCGGCAGCCGCGCTTGAGATCGCCCTGCTGACCCGCCAGTTTGGGGTGGCGTTCGTCGCCCAGGTGAGCAGCGTCGACCTGCCGCTG
>JBIOXT010000183.1:0-3991 GCA_044869795.1 bacterium
ATCATCTGCATGACCGGCGGGCACGGCTCCGAACCGCCTTCGCCCCCGGGGTTTGCGCGCGAGGCGGACGGCCCGGACGATTGCCGCCGCGCCGTCCGCGAGGAGGTCAAGGCCGGGGCCGACTGCATCAAGGTGACGACGAACGGCCCGCTGAACGTCGTCGAGTTCACTCAAGAAGAGATGAATACGCTGGTGGACGAAACCCACCGGTGCGAGCGGCGTCTGGCCTGCCACGCCTCCATCCTTGAATCGTCTCGCATGGCCGTCCGCGCCGGCGTCGACACCATGGAACACGGGTGCGACCTCGATGAGCCCCTGGTGCGGCAGATGGCTGACATGGGGATGGTCCTCGTCCCGACCCTCTTGATCCTGAAACTCATCATGGAGCGCTGGAACGAGTGGAAGGCGGTTCCGATGATGCGATCGATCCCGGTGCGCGCGAAGCGGAACGTGGAGAGCTTTCAGCTGGCGCTGGCCGCAGGCGTCACGATGGCCGCGGGGACCGACATCTTCTACGGGCTGGGCAGGTTCGACTCGCTTCCGGAAGAACTGGAGTATATGGCCGCGTGCGGCATGAAGCCGGCCGACGTGCTGGTCGCCGGTACCCGCAACGGCGCCCGGGCGCTTGGGATGGAAGACCGGCTTGGCACCGTTGAAAAGGGCAAGATCGCAGATCTTCTGGCGGTGGAAGGCAATCCGCTGACAGATCTGAAGGCCTTACGGAACGTGGCACTCGTCGTCCAGAATGGCAGCACAGTCGGAGGAGGCCGTCTCAGGTGAAGAAGAACATCGTCGTCGGGTTGGTCTTGATCATCGCGCTGGTTTTGGCCGGCACGCCGGGTCAGGCACAGCGTCGAAACCAGGCCGTAATCGCCATCTGGGGTCTGCCGACACGTCTGGTGGGTTCCTCTGAGGCCGTGGCGGCCTACGTGCTACTGCAGATACACGAAGTACTGGCCGAGAGCGACAGCGCGGGCCGCCCTGTCGGGCGTCTCGCGGAGAAGTGGGACAGGTCGCCGGACGGCCGCGTGTACACGATTACGCTCCGACAGGCGAAGTTCCATGACGGCACCGCGGTGACGGCCGACGACGTGAAGTTCAGCTATGAGTTCTACCTGCACCCGCGTTACCCGATCGGCAGCCCATCGCTGTTGGAGATCGAGGGCGCGCAGGAGTACCGGCAGGGACGCGCGCCCCAGGTGACCGGCATCTCGGTCGTCGACCCGCGAACCGTGCGGTTTACGCTGAAGGGACGCTACGCATTCTTCTTCGACCAGATCCTGGGCCGGCCAAACTACATCATGCCACGTCACGCCTGGGAAGGCGTGGACGTCGCGCGGATGCTCGAGCACGCCTACGCGCGCAAGCCGATCGGTGCGGGCCCGTTCCGGCTGACCGAGTGGCGCGAGCGCGAAAGCATGACGTTTCAGGCGTTTCCCGACTACTGGGGCGGGCGGCCGAAGGTCGAACGGGTGATCCTCCGGCTGATCCCCGAACCCGCAACCGTCATGGCGGAAGTCCGGGCCGGCAACATCGATGCCGGGCAGGTGCTTCCCGACGAGTTCGAGGGGTTCCAGCGCAACCAGCAGCTCCAGACGTTCAAGATGCCCGGTGATGTCAGTTTCTGGTTCTCGTTCAACCACCAGCACCCGTTCTTCTCCGACGTGCGCGTGCGCCGCGCCTTCTATTACGCGCTCGACCGCGAGCTGATGGTGAAGACGCTGCAGAAAGGCTTTGGGCAGGTCGTCAACAGCCCGACCCATCCGTCCCTGTGGCAGTACAACGCCGGTCTCAAAGGCTACCCGTATGATCCAGCCCGCGCCAGACAGCTACTGAGCGAGGCGGGGTTCACACCGGGTGCCGGCGGCATCCTGCAGCGCGACGGACGTCCCTTCCGCGCACGATACACGTTCCTTTCCGAGAAGCGCTACCTTGACCAGGGGCTGATGATCCAGCAGTTCATGCGGCAGGTCGGCGTCGAGCTCACCCTCGAACCCCTCGAGCGGGGCGACTTCTTCGGCCGGTTCTTCTCGCCCGCCAACTCGTCCAACATTGAAGTCGCCGGCATCGCGTGGTTCAATCTGCTGCTGCCGGTGCAGTTCGAATTTGAATCGAACTTCAAGAGCACCGGAGCCTTCTCGGGCATCTTCCAGTACGGCAACCCCGAGATCGATGGGCTGCTCAATCAGACGAGCACCGCAGTCGACCGCGGCGCCATGCGGACGCTGTACTATCGGGTGCAAGAGCTCATCCTTCAAGATGTGCCGCGTGTGATGACATTCCGGCCGGACGAGTTGTGGGCCGTCCAGAAACGCGTCAAGACCCCACCGGTGAAGTCGCTCGCCGAGTTCTTCCGCACAGTCAACCAGTGGGAGGTACGCTAGCCGCAGGCGGCATGGGACGGTATCTGGCCCGCCGGCTCCTCCAGGCGGTTCCCGTACTGTTGGGCGTCACCATTATTACGTTTGGCATGATGGTCGCGGCGCCGGGCGACCCCATCCGTCTGCTCGTGTCGCCCGAACAGCTTGGCTACGTTGATGTGAACGTGCTGCGCGCCGAGTTGGGACTCGACCGCCCATTGCCGTTGCAATTTATCGCGATCATCCGCGACCTGGCGGCCGGCAAGCTGCGCTCGTTCCGCGAGCGGCGCCCGGTCACCGAGTTGGTAGGGGAGGCCCTGGTTCCGACCATCATCTTGGCCGCGCTGGCGATCGCCCTGGCGGTGGGGCTCTCACTGCCCATCGCCCTGGCCTCCGCCCTGCGACCGTATTCCTTGATCGATCACGGCGTGACGGTATTCTCACTGTTGGGGATCTCGGTGCCGGGGTTCTGGTTTGCGTTGGTCCTGATCTTCAGCCTCACCGACCGGCTGGGGTGGCTGCCAGCCAGCGGCATTCGCCCGGTCGGGACCCCAGGCTATCCGTTTGCTGAGATCTGGCCGCACCTGATCATGCCGACGGCGGTGCTGTGTCTGTCAATCGTGCCGTTTCTGGTGCGATACGCGCGCTCATCAATGTTGGAGACCCTCACCCAAGAGTTCGTGCTCGTGGCGCGGAGCAAAGGCTTGCGCGAAAGTCGTGTGATGCTGCGCCACGTCCTGCGCAACTCGCTGATCCCGGTGGTAACGATCATCGGTCTGCTGATCCCGTTTCTGCTGAGCGGGTCGGTGATCGTCGAGACGATCTTCGCCATCCCGGGGGTGGGCCGCCTGGCCGTGCAGGGGGCGTTGAGCCGCGACTACCCTGTGGTCATGACGATGACCGTCTTGGCGGCCGCGCTCGTCATCGTCAGTAACGTGCTGACCGACGCGTCATATGCGATGCTGGATCCGCGGATCAGGTACGATTGAGGATAGACCCGTGAGCGTCCGCGCCGATGCGACGGTGACCGGGACGGTCCAGCTGGTGCCGCCGGCCCGGCGGCAACGAGCGTTCCAGCGCTTCGTGCGCAACAGGCGGGCGGCGGCGGGCGCGGTGATCTTGTGTTTGTTCGGTCTTATGGCGCTGCTCGCGCCGAGCGTGGCCCCGCAGCTCCCCGACGCGGCCAACTTCGAGCGCCGGCTGATCAGCCCCGGCGCCGGCCACGTGCTCGGCACCGATCACCTGGGTCGGGATGTCTTCAGCCGTGTCGTGTGGGCGTCGCGGACCTCCCTCAGCATCGGGCTATTATCGACGATGATCGCGGTCGTCCTGGGGATCGTCATCGGCGCGCTTGCGGGTTTCTTTGGCAGGTTTGTCGACGTCGCGCTGATGCGGTTCACCGATATGATGCTCGCGTTCCCGACCTTTTTCATCGCGGTGATGTTTCTCGCGGTGTTTGGACCGGGCGTCGCCGGTCTGATCTTCATCGTCGGCGTGACCTCGTGGCCGCCGACCGCGCGCCTGGTGCGGGCCGAGTTCCTGAGGATCAAACAGCTCGAGTTTATTGTTGCGGCGAGAGCCCTGGGCGGGTCGAGCGTCCGCATCATCGTGCGCCATGTGCTGCCAAACGT
>JBIOXT010000184.1:0-7242 GCA_044869795.1 bacterium
ACCGGCCTTCAGGAAGCGACTCTGCGGCTGGTCCTGGCGATGGCGCTGGGCGGCATCGTCGGCTGGCAGCGCGAGACCGCCGACAAGCCCGCCGGATTCCGCACGCATATCCTCGTCTGTGTCGGCGCCGCGCTGTTTACGCTGATCTCGCGGGAAGGGTTCTTCGGGTCGGGGGCCGATCCGGCGCGCGTGGCCAGCAACATCGTCGTCGGCATCGGCTTCCTCGGGGCGGGCACGATCTGGCGCACCGGCGGCAGTGTGCAGGGGCTGACCACCGCGGCCAGCTTGTGGACGGTGGCCGCGGTCGGGACCGCGGCCGGAGTCGGGTACTACGCCGGCGCGTTGATTACCACGCTGATCGTGATCAGCGTCCTCCAGCTGTTCAAGGTCATCGAGACCCGGATTCCGCGGCGGGGCTACGGGCAGATCGCTCTCGTGGTCGCCGACCGCCCCGGGGAGTTGGGCGTCATCGGCACGGTGCTCGGGTCGCTGGGCGTGAACATCGAGCACGTCGAGGTGTCGCAGCGGATGGATGATCGCGTCAGCCTGCTGCTCACCGTGCGGGTGCCGCCGCGGGCGGTGCGCGGCGACATCCTCATGAACCTCAGCGCGACGCCGGGGGTCGAGGACGCGCACTGGGAGGACCTCGGCGGCAACGGATGATCCCCCTCCGCGATGACATCGCCTCCGCGTCACGCCCGATCACGACGTACCTGATCATCGCCATCTGCACCGCTGTCTTCCTCTATATGCTCAGCCTGGGCTCGGAGCAGCGGATCGACGCGTTCGTGCTGGCGTGGGGGGCGACGCCGGCGGAGATCACCGGCCGGGTCGCCGAGAGCCGGGTGCACGCGTACGAGACGATCGTCAGCTCGATGTTCATGCACGGCGGCTGGCTGCACCTCATCGGCAACATGCTGTACCTGTGGATCTTCGGCGACAACGTCGAGGACCTGATGGGCCACGTCGGATTCGGCGTCTTCTACCTCGTCGCCGGGGTCGCGGCGACGCTCACGCACGTGCTGATCAATCCCGGGTCGACCGCGCCGCTGGTCGGCGCGAGCGGGGCAATCGCCGGCGTGCTGGGGGCCTACCTGGTGCTGTTCCCCCGCGCCCGCATCCTCTCGCTGGTGCCGTTCGGCCTCTACTCCCGCATGGTGGAGGTGCCCGCGATCTTCTTCCTGCCGATCTGGTTCCTGCTGCAGTTCGTCCAGGGCGTCGCCGACATCGCGGGGGCGAGGGGGGGCATCGCCTGGTGGGCGCACATCGGTGGATTCATCGCCGGCATCGTCCTCGCCCTGGTCTTCGCGCGCCGCCGACCATACTGACGTTCCTGGTACCTCGAGCCTCGTTCCTCGTCCGTCCACGGCAAGAAGTCCTGGCGAGGCACGAGGGACGAGGCACGCGGCACGAGAATCAAGAGGGACGCGTTCACATCTCGGGGAGGTAGGGCACGTGCGCCAGATCGATGTCGAGGTGCTGCCGGACACGCCCGTGTCCGAGCAGGAGGTGGAGATCGTCGAGCGCAAGGGCGTCGGGCATCCCGATTCGATCTGCGACGCGATCATGGACCGGGTCAGCGTGGCGCTGAGCCGCGAGTATCTCCGCCGGTTCAACACGATCCTCCACCACAACATCGACAAAGCCTTCCTCGTCGCCGGCACCGCCGAGATCCGTCTGGGCGGAGGGCGCGTCACCGAGCCGATGCGGCTGATCTTCGGGGACCGGGCCACCTACGAGATGAACGGCGAACGCGTGCCCATCGGCGAGATCGCGGTGGACACCGCCAAGGACTGGATCAGACACCACCTGCGGTTCGTGGATCCCGATGAGGACGTCCGCTACGACGTGCAGATCAAACCCGGGTCGCCGGAGCTGGTCGACATCTTCTCCCGCCAGGTGCCCGGCGCCAACGACACCTCCGCCGCGGTCGGGTACGCGCCGCTGACGGAGACCGAGCGGCTGGTGCTGCTCGCGGAGCGGCACATGAACTCCGCAGCGTTCAAAACGCAGTTCCCGGAAGCCGGCGAGGACATCAAGGTGATGGGGTTCCGCCGCGCTCGGGAATTGTCGCTCACCGCCGCGGTGGCGTTCGTGGACCGCTTCGTCGATTCCGAGGAGACCTACTTCCGGCGGAAAGACCAGATGCACGATGCGGTGGAGGAGTTTGTGCGCAGCGAAGCGCGGGGCCTCGATGCGGTCACGCTGAGTCTGAACACGGCCGATGACCGCCGCCGCGGGCTCGGCGGGATGTACCTGTCGGTGACCGGGACGTCCGCCGAGAGCGGCGACAGCGGGCAGATCGGACGCGGGAACAAGGTGAACGGGGTCATCGCGCTGAACCGGCCGATGGGCACCGAAGCCGCCGCCGGCAAGAACCCCGTCTCGCACGTCGGTAAGATCTACACGGTGATGACCCACCAGGTCGCGGCCAGGATCTACGAGGAAGTCCGCGGGGTGCGCGAGGTCTACGTGTGGATGCTGAGCCAGATCGGCGCACCGATCGATCAGCCGAAGATCGCGGCCGCCCAGCTGATCCTCGAGAAGCGCGCGCGGCAGGCGGCGGCGGTGCGCCGGGCGCGCGAGATCCTCGAGCGGGAGCTGGCCGGCATCCAGAGCCTGGTGCGCGGGCTCGCCGAGGGACGCTACTCCGTCGTCTAGCCCGCAGTAGTCCTGCCATGGTCCGGCGAGTCTTCCTGGTCCTCCTCATCGCTACCCTGGCCGCAACCGGATGCGTGGTTCGCCGGTCGGTGGCTCCGGAGAGCACTCGTCAGCTGGTCGTAAGCCGCGCCGCCCGGTTGATTCAGCGTCCCGCGCTGAGTCCGGCGGTGTGGTCGCCGGACGGACAGCGGTTGGCCTACAGCGCTGACGGCGCCATCTGGGTGGCGGGACTGGACGGGCGCGAGACCCGCATCGCACCGGCGGGCGTGGTCACCGCCATCTCCTGGTCGGGTCCGCTGGACGCCCTCGCGGTCATCGATCAGGGGACGGTGTGGACGATGGCGCCCGACGGCTCAGACCGCCGGGCCCTGACGATCGAGGGCTTCGCCACCGAACTCGCATGGTCGCCGGGCGGGGACCGTCTGGGGATGCTCATCCGCGAACCGTCAGGCACCTACGCCCTCTGGCTGGCCAACCGCGACGGAGGGTTCGAGCGCCGCGTCAGGCAGGCCCCGGCCGACCGCGTGATGCGCAGCCTGCAATGGTTCCCCGACGGCCTGTACTTGTTGTATGGATTGTCATCCCCCCTCGACGCGGTCATCACGGAAGCGTGGCGGGTTCGCGTGGCCTATCCTGACGTGCATCTCCTTCCGCTGATCGGACCGGCGCGGTTCCTGCGGCTGTCGCCGTCCGCGCGGAGCGTCGCCTACCTCGTCGGCGCGGATGCCCGGGACGAACGTGGGCGCATCGTGGCCACCAGGCTCGACGGCACGGGGCGTGTGGATGTGGCGCCGCCCGATCAGTACGGCGGATTGGCCTGGTCCCCCCAGGGGGACAAGCTGGCCTACGCGCGGCTGGAGTCTGAGGCCGATGCGCAGATCTGGATCGTCGATGCCGATGGCTCAGGGCGTCTGCGCGTCCTCGACTATCCGCTTGAGTTCTCCGATCCCAGCATCGCGCTCTCGATGGCCTGGTCACCGGATGGACGGCGCCTGGCCTTCGGCACCAACACGGGGAGCTTTACGGGACCGGTGTGGGTGGCCACATTTGCACGGCGGTGAGTGCGGATGCGATGGGAACAACCAGACAGGCGATTTCGCTATAATTGGTCGGGGGTTTGCGAAGCATGCCACTGTACGAATATCGCTGCACACAATGCAGCCATCTCTTCGAGGTGTTCCACCAGGTCGGGGGATCTCCGGGCCCCTGTCCGGTGTGCGGCGGGCCGCCGCGGCGTGTGTTTACGTCCGTTGGATTGATCTTCAAAGGCCGGGGGTTTCACACGACCGACTATCGGAAGTCGCCCCCCGGCGACGGCGCAGCCAAGGAGCCATCCACTGAGAAGGCATCGAGCGATAAGCCGTCCACGGACACCGCTTCCGGAACCGACTCGGGCAAGAAGGCGCCGGCGTCACAACCTGACTGACCTCCTCCACGGGATGGGGCATGGCCTGCGGGCCGCGCCCCTTTTGCTTTTCCTGCTCGTCCCGCCTGCTCTGGCAGGGACGCCGCGGGTCAGCCTCAGCGCCGGAATCGGCTTCTCCGGTTGGGTCGTTCCGGAGGTCTGGCTGCCGGTGCGCGTCGAGGTTCAGGCGGGGACCCAAGTGGACGGGACGTTGGACATCGAGGTCCCCAACGGACCCGCGGCCGCCGGGGCAACCCTGTACCGGCGGGAGCTGCACCTGTCTGCGGGAGTCCGGCAGCCGTTCATGATCCCGGTAGTGCTCAAGGACCCTCGGCGGGAGCTCGCCGTCACCGTGCGTGATGCGCGCGGCGATGCCGTGCTGCGGCAGCGCGTGCCGATCGGGCATGACAAGGTCGTCGACGGGATGGTGGTTGCGCTGTCGGCCGAGGCGGCCGGGTTGGAGTTCCTCACGGACTACGCGCGCCGGATCCGCGGCGCGTATGTCCGCGAGGATGCGCTGCCCGATCATTGGGGGGCGTACGCGGGCGTCGATCTCCTGGTCCTGCGCGACATCGACGATCGACGTCTGTCGAGCCTGCAGCGCCGTGCGCTGCGGGAGTGGGTGGCGCAGGGGGGCCGCGTCCTCGTCACGGGGGACGCCCTCCAGCACCGGGCGTGGCTGGCGGACCTTCTCCCCGCGGTGGTGTCATCAGCACAGGTCCAGGCGGCTCCGGGTACCCTGCTCACCGGCATGCCCGCCCCGCTGCTGGTCTCAGTGCTGCGACCCAAGTCCGGCGCCGCGGTCCTGCCGGCCCACGGTCTGCCGATGGTCGTGAGCCGGCCCTACGGCCGGGGAGTGGTCACCGCCTGGGCCTTCGATGCGTTCGCGCCCGCGGTCCGTGCCTGGCCCGGGCGGCTCGCGTTGTGGGATCAACTGTTGACGGGGCGCCCGGCGCGGCCGGTCGCGGGGCCGGATCTGATCGATGTCATCCCAACCGCCCGCACGCTGTCCGGCGCGGCCCAAGCTCAGATCGTGCTGCTGGCCGCGTTCTACATTCTGGCGGTGCGGTTCGCCCTGCGCCGGTCCGCGGCCCGCTCGGCCGGAGCGCTGGTCCTGGCGGGGATCATCGTCGCCTTCACGGTTCTGCTGTACGCGGTGTCGGCGACGGCGCGCCGATCGGCGGCGGCGACGTCGCAGCTGTCGATCGTCGAATCCACCGGCGCCGACAACCTTTCGCGCGTGACCACCTACCTGGCCGTGCTGCTGCCGTACGGGGGGTCGTACCGCGTGACGACTCCGGAGGGATCGCTGCTGCGGCCGCTGGCCGGGGTCAGGCTGATCTCTCCGGCGGTCAATGCCGCAGCAGGCGTCACTCCGCCCGGCGTGATCACGTTCGAAGCCGTGCAGATGATTCCGTTCTCCCTGCGCGGCCGCGCGCGCGGGTCGGCGGAGGGATTGGACCTGGACATTGAGAACGGCAGCGGCCTGACGATCACCGCGCCGACCGTGTACCTGAACGGCCAGACGCAGATGCTGCCCGATATCGCGGAGCATCTCGCCATGCTGCTGCCCCCGGGGGAGTGGCAGCCGGCTGATCGCAACGCGGCGTCCGGGGACTTCGCGCACGACGCGCGGGCGCGGATGATCGCGCGTTTGGACGCATATTCGGCGCCTGCTATAATCGGGTACAAGACGCTGTGGCTGATCGGCGCGCTCGCCGACCCGCGCCTGGCAGCGCACCTTGAGGGGGCGCGGGAGGAGCTGAGCCTGTCGCTGCTGCTCAGCCCCGTGCACATCCCTGGACGTCCCTGACGGCTCGAGCATGCGAAGCAACCCGATTGTCCGCGGTGATCTCCGGGCCCGGTTGGGCAGCAGCAGGACGGCGGCCGGTGCGACGCTGTTCTTGAGTCTGCTCGCCGTCCTGGCCGTTCTTTCCCTCCCGCCCGAGCTCGGGCGGGCACCGGACATGCGCCAGGCGGGACTGCTGCAGATCTTTCTGATCGCGCAGGCGGTCTTCGTCATCTACCTGACCTCCGCGACGGCCTCCGGCGAAATTGCGATCGAGGGTGAAAAGGCTCCGTGGGATCTGGCGGTCACGTCATTTACCGGCGGGGCCATCGCCCGCGGCAAACTCGCGACCTCGGCGGCGTTTGCCCTGCTCCTGGTCCTGCTGGCATTGCCGCTGACCGCGGCCGTCGCCGGCATCCGCGGCCAAGGACTGGCATCGGTCGCCGCGGCCGGCGCAGTCACGGTGGCCGCCGCCACGGCGCTGGGGATCTGGGGCGCGGTGTACTCCGCGGTGTTCGAATCGGATTTCGCCCGCACCGCCGTGCACTGGCTGACGCTGCTGGTCGTGTTGATTGGCGCCGCGGTGGCGCCGCTGCCGTGGAAACTGCTCAGTCCGGTCTACGCGGTGCCGGCGGCGATGAGCGCTGACGCGGCGGGCACGCTCGTGGCACTCACGGCCTATGCCGTGCTGGCGGCGGCCGGCGTCATCGCGCTGAGCACGCGCATCACCGCAATCCGGCGCGAGGCCCAGGCCGCATGATTCCCTCGCGTCAGATCAGGGAAGATCCGGCAGCCGACCTCCTAGACCTGCTGCGCCGCCTGGGGTGGCGGTTGACGGCCACCCGCGCGATGCGGACCGGGGCTCGAACGGCCGCGGCCGCGCTGATCGCCCTGCTGATCGTCGAAGCCCTCAACCTCATCGTTCCCCTTGCACCGGTGTCGGTGCTCGCCGCCGCCACCGCCGCGCTCGCGGCCGCCGCGGTGCTGGCCGTGATCGCAATGGTCCTGCAGCGGGTGGACCTGCGCACGGCGGCCCGCGTGGTGGACCACCGGATGGGACTCGAGGAGCGGTCGGGCACGGCCGCGGAGATCGCTCTGGCGCCGGAGGTCCCCACCGCCATGGGGCGGCGCGTGATTGCCGATGCCGTGCGCCACCTGTCCCAGGTCAGCGGCGGGCAGGCGTTTCCCATCACCCCGCCGCGAGAGGCGGTCGCTGCCGCGGTCCTGCTGCTGGTGATCGCCGCGTGGACGACGTGGCTCCACGGCCTCACCGTTCCCGGCACGCCGGCGCGGCGCAGCGCCGAAGTGATCAGGCAGGAGGGACGGCGGCTCGAGCAGTTTGCGCAGGCGCTGCGGTCGCGGGCGCGGACCGAGCGCTCGGTCCAAT
>JBIOXT010000185.1:0-10652 GCA_044869795.1 bacterium
TGCTGTCCAGACCCGCCTTACACCGACTCGTTGCATCGCCGGCTTTGAAGTACAGGTTCTTCCCGTCGCCCGGGTCGGTCGCCCCCTGCGCGAGCGACTTCAGACTGGAAGCACTTCCGCTGTCGGCGTCGATCCGGGGGAAGGGGGTCGCGGCGACAAACGTCTCGCACCGCCACGCCCATGACGAGCAGGTGACCCCAGAGATGGCGCTTGAGGAGGTGAGGCCTCCGGTGATCGCGGCGCCGGCGGTGTTGACGGTGATCGCCGTGCCCGACCCCAATGCATCGTTGGCGCGCAGGGCGGTAGCATCGTAGATCGGCAGAGGATTGCTGACGGTTAGCCCGCTCGTGCCGGCGCCGATGGGATCCATGATGGTGTTGCTGAACAGTGCACTGATCGCGGTTCGCGGGATGACCTTGTACGCCGCATTGACGACCTGCTGCGCCAGGCCTTTGGTTCCCGTCGAGGTCACATAGCGCGTCGTTCCGGACGATGATACCGAGACGATGTACTGTCCGTCTCCCAGCGTCTCGGTCACCCCGCTCCAGCTGGCGTTGCTGTGGAGGGCGCTGACGGCCCGGGCCAGCCCGGCTTCGGCGATGTAACGCGCCGAGGCGGCATCGCTCTGGTTGAAGGCGATGCGGCTCTCCGTGAGCGTGAGATTCACCATCGCCATCCCGATGAGCGTGAGGACCACGACCAGCACGAGGAGGATGATCAGCGCGGCGCCGCGTTCGGAGTCGGGCCTGCGTCGGGCCATCTTAGTTCCTTAGCCCCACTTTTGCGGTGATCATCGATTCCTGGGTCTGTCCGCCCAGCAGCGGGTTGATCCGAGTGCCGAGAATGCTGATGGTGACGGCGTTCACCCGCGCAGGATCGTTGATGGCTCGATCGGCCGTCAGACCCTCCGAACTCCCATTGCCGGAGGATGGGCACGATGCGCCCGCGGTGTAGGTGGCAGAGCAGAGTGTCAGGGAACCGGGGGCGCCCGCGGCGATGACCCGGATGCGTTTGCGGTCGGGGGGCGTGATGGCACCGGTCGTTCCCGCCGCGTACAAGTCTCGGCCGATCTGGATCAGATCGTTGACGGCAAAGCCGGCGGTGTTGGACACGGTGATCGACGTAGACGCCCGTGCCGCCGCGGCAGACAGCGAGGTGTACGTGGCCGCGAACAGCTGCGCGCCGGACTGCGCCGCCGCGTAGTCGGCCAGCACGATCTCGTTGGCGCTGTTGTTGCAGCCGGTCGTACAGCGGGTCAGTTGATTCGTCCCCGTTTGCAACTTGAAGACCACGGTGACGATCTGGACGACTTCTCCACCGTAATGTGTCTGGCCGGTGGCGGGAGTGATTGTCAGCAACCCCCCGAAGATGCCCGTGATCGTGAACGGCGCCTCACTCCCGACGGCGATCGTGTCCCCGACTTTGAAGGCCTCGCCGTTCCCGACGCCGATGATGACTTGGCCGCTCGAGGGCGGGCCGGCACGGGTGGATTGGTCGCGCCGCACCGCCTCGCCCTGCTTATGCGCCCGGGTCAGTCCGGAACTGATGGTCACTGAGTTCCCGGTAATCGATGTGATGTACACGCGCTCAAAGGACAGGACGTTCAGCAGGAGCGCTGAGCACGCGTTTCCGGGGCCAGAGGGACAGCTGGGCGCGGCCAGGACGGTTGCATCTTCAACCGTGAACGTGGTCGCGCCGGCCGCCACGTCGGCAGCCAGGACGGTGCCCTTCACCACGCTGAGAGTCGTTCCGGCGGTGTCAATCATGAAGTCACGCGCCTGCTCGATCTCGGCGGTGATGCGGGTGACGGCGAGGCGCGGGTTCTGCTGGACATCGAGCTGGCCCTGGACCGCGCCCCAGCCACGGGTCACGTTGACGATGAGGCCGTAGAACACTCCGGCGATCACGGCGAAGAGGACGACCGCGATCACGACTTCGATCAGCGACAGCCCGCTATCGTCCCGGTGCACGTTCGGCTGCTTGTTCATCAGTAGTACCCTTGCAGGAAGATCACGTCGGTCACGGTCCGCGCCGCGGTGAACCCCTGGTCGGTCCAGGTGACCTGGACGCAGACCTTGGCGAGTTTCGAATCGCTGACTCCGGCGCCGCCGGCGCACTCGGCCGGCAGGCTCCCGCAGCTGCCCGATGAGCTAGACGGCGGGACGCACGTCGTGGTCGTGCGGGTAAACGTCACGCCCCCCTGGTCGATCGATTCCGTCCCGTCGGCGTTGCCGGCCGCCACATAGGAGAACCCTTGCGCGCGGACCTGTTCGACTTTCTGCTGGGCCAGGGAGGCCGCGATGGTGACGTTCCGCCCGATCCGGCCGCTCAGCGCGGCCGTGGGGAAGTACGAGCCGATCACGACAACTACGACCGCGAACACCACGGTGGCGACGACGATCTCGATGAGTGAAAATCCGCGCTCGTTGCTCAACAGTTCCCGCTGTCCTCCGCCAGGGTGACCCGGCCGGTGGCGTAGGTGATGGTCACCATGATCCGCAGCCCGGCGTTGTTGTCGGCGCAGAGGGTGGGGGATCCCCCGGGATCCGTGACCGCCCCGAGGGCCGTAAAGGTGATCGTCCGCGACGGGAACGTCGTCTGGACATCGACCTCGGTCGGAAACGTGTGTGAATACTCCACGGTTACGCCGTCGCGGATCTCATACCCGGTGATCGCCCCCGACGCCGGCACGAACACGAGGGTGCGGACGGCATTCATCGCCACGGCGCGCTGCTGCGCCGAGCGCATGTCCGAGACGAGCTGCTGCGCCGCGGCGCGCATCTGGGAGGTTGCGCGATAGCCGGACAGGTTGGGCACCGCGATGGCGATCAGGATGCCCACCACGACGAGACTGATCAACAGCTCGATGAACCCGACCCCGCGCTCCGAACGATGCAGCCAGCTCATCCGCGCTCCTCATTCCCCCTGGCCAGCGCACTCCCTACCCCCAGCAGCAGCCAGTACACCGGTGCCACGGACACGACGCTGAACTGCCACTGGATCTGCGCCAGGTAGCCCGTAACCGCGCCGGCGCACCCCGCGAGGAGGAGCGCGGTCGTCCGATCCGCCGCCGGCGCGGTCGTCGCCGACCGCCAGAACGCGATGAACGCCCAGAGGTACCCTGCCAGTCCCACCAGCCCGATGGAGATGGCCAGGTCGAGAAGTTGGTTGTGCGCGCGGTTGATAATCAGCGGTTTCGCTCCCTTCAACCGTTGCCACTGCGGGGTCCACGTTTGGGGGAAGACCTTCCGAAATGTATCCGGTCCGTACCCAAACACAGGCCGTCGGGCAATGAGCTGCGTTGTCGGAACCCACAGCGCGATCCGGGTCTGGATCCCTCCCGGGTCATCCGAGATGTCCGTCAGGCGGCCCGCCGGCCCCCCGCGCTCACCGCGGGAGCTGACGAGGCCTCCCGGAAAGAAGAAGAGCACCGCGAGTGCCAGCAGGATCGCAGCGGTCACGGAGGCGCGCACGAGGGCTGGGGCGGGGATCGTCCGCCTGGACTGCCTCCAGACGATCGTTCCTGCCACGGCGGCGACAAGTACCCCTGCCCATGCAGATCTGCTTTCCGTGGCCAGCAGGGCGCCGAACAAGATGGGGGCCGCCGCCAAGTAGGGCAGGGCGGCGAGGGTCGATCGCGCCTGGAGCGCGAATGCGCTCGCGATGGGGATGAGCATCAGCATGTAGCCACCCAGCCAGTTAGGGCCGCTGGTGGTTCCAAACGCGCGCGTCCACGACGCGCGCGTGGGATCCCGAAGCAGAAAGTCAAACCCCAGAAACTGGGCAATCCCATACCCGGCTGAGAGCACGCCGGCAGCCAGCAGCACCTTGAGCAGCAGGGGGATCTGCCGAGTCGTCAGCCGGGCGGCACCGGCCGCCACGGCGGCGTAGGCGAGGAGCGACAGCGTCCCTTCGTACCCTTGGGGATCTCCCCAGATGCTCCAGCGCGGATCAACCGACAGCGCCGTGGCCGCGACGATGGCTCCGGCGTACACCAGCAGCGGCCGATCCAGCGGTGTGAAGGGACGGAATCGCCGGGCGAGCAGCGCGATCACGATGACCGCCGCCATAGCGACCAGGTTCCGCGCTTTGATGCCGTTGTAGGTCTCGTCGTAGTTTCGGAGATCGATCAGCAGCGGGACAATCGCGACCACGAGCAGCGCCCAGTAGCCAGCCAGCGCGGGGAGATCACCGCGCCGCTGTACCGGGGCATCCGCTGCCGTCGCCATGCGGGAACCTCCGGAAGCGGCAAGAGCGGCCGCCGATGGGGCCGCTCTTGCCGGCTGATGCCAGACCGTCGTGTTTACGGGGGAGTGTAGAAGTCCTCCGCCGCGCCGGTCGCAAACGTCAACTGCATCTCATAGGTGCCGCCGTCGACGAGGCTTCCCGCGACGCCGTCGACCACGAACTCCATCACCGTGCTGCCGTCGACGCACGCGCCGCCGTTGCAGGTAATGGTCGCTCCGGTGAATTCCCAGTACGCCGTGTCCGGCGGATCCCAGCCCACTTCCGACGCCGTGTTACACTTCGTCGCCTTCTGGTTCTTCTCCAGCCAGCAGCCGTACGTCAGCGACTTCCACTCATCCGCGAACTGCCTGGCCTCCGCGAGCGCCGCGCGGCTGCGGGCGCCGAGGAAGTTGGGCAGGGCCAGCGCAACCAGCAGGCCCAGGATGGCGATGACGACCACGAGTTCGATGAGCGTGAAGCCCTCTGCCTTCTCCAGCTGCTTACGCAGCATCTGGAACATCTGGTTCGACACCTCCTTGAGTGCGCAGCGGGAGGCTTCGGCCCCCGCGTTGTTTTCTATCTCTGACAATAGGGGCAGCAAGGAAAGTGCCACAATGGGCCGTTCGGCCCCTGGCTGGTACTAAAGGACCAGCGATAAGAGCGATAAAGGCGATAAAAGGGATCACGGACGTGGCCAGCGATCAAGGCGATCAAGGCGATAAGGGCGGTCAGGGCGATCACGGACACGGCCGGGCGATCAAGCGATAAGGGTGACTGTCACCTCCCGCGGTCAAAGCGATAGGGGCGATAAGAGGCGATAAGAACAAGGCGGGATGGGGAAGAGGAATGGCTCAGTTGGGGCAGTGACAACCTTCCGCTGGCGGCCTACATTCTGCCCGTATGCCGGCTCCCTTTGAGCGTCTCAAGGTATGGCAGCTTTCCTACGAGCTTGCCCTGGAGATATATCAGTGTACTCGACCATTCCCAACCGAGGAACGGTACGGACTGACTAGCCAACTCAGACGAGCAGCGGCCAGCATCCCTACCAACATTGCGGAGGGTAATGCCCGGAGCCATAGGCGGGAGTATCTGCACTTATGCTTCATCGCACGAGGGTCCATCGCAGAGGTGAAGTGTCTTCTGAAACTTGGTCTCGATCTCGAATACATACCTCTCACTCAGTATGAGGAACTCCTGGGGCGCTACGAGCTCCTCGGCGCCCTCTTGCATCGGTTCATCACGAAGATGGAGGCAGAGTTCTAGCCCTTATCGCTGTTATCGCCCTTATCGCCTTTATCGCGTGGTTGCTAGCGAATTGCCCCGATCAGGCGCCACACCGGCAGGAGGAGGGCAATCGCCACGAACGCCACCACCGCGCCGACGCTGATCAGCAGGACGGGTTCGATGATCGAGGCAAACCGCTCCACCGTATTGTTGACTTCCCGCTCGTAGAAGTCGGCCACCTTGTCGAGGATCTCTTCCAGGGCGCCGGTTTCTTCGCCGACGGCGACCATCTGCGAGATCATCGGCGGGATGACCGGATACTTGGCGAGCGAATCGGCGATCGGCTGACCTTCCCGCACGGACCGCGACGCGCCGTCGACCGCGGCGGCGACCACCGCGTTGCCCACGGACCGGGCCACCGTCTGCATGCCCTGGACCTGCGGTACCCCGCTGCGCACGATGACGGCGAACATCCGGGCGAGCCGCGCCAGCACGATCTTCAGGGTGAGCGCGCCGATGATCGGAATGCGGAGGACGATCTGATCGAGGATCGCGCGTCCCTCGCGCCGCCGCAGCATCAGCGCAATGGTAATCGCCAGCGCGATGGGCAGTCCGAACTGGACGTACCAGAACCTGGTGGCCAGCCTGCTGAGGGCGATCAGGACTTGCGTCGGCAGGGGGAGGGCGACCTTGAGGCCCTCGAACAGCGACACAAAGGTCGGCAGGATGACGAAGACCGCCAGGATCGCGACGAGGGTCGCCACGACCAGGACGAGGGACGGGTACGTCGCGGCGGTCTTGATCCGGCCGACGAGCTCCAGTTCGCGTTCGAGGTAATCGGCGAGGTACACCAGGACGCGGTCGAGGGCCCCGGAGACCTCGCCCGCGCGCACGGTGTTCACGTACAGCTCGGAGAAGACGCGCGGGTGCTTCTCCATTTCGCCCGACAGCGTACCGCCCGCCCGGATGCCGCTGTGGATCTCTTCGATCGTCTCACGCAGCTTGGTGCTGTCGGTCTGGCGGGCCGCGATGTCCAGCGCCGAGAGCAGCGCCAGTCCGCCGCTGACCATCGTCGCCAGCTGCCGTGTAAACAGGACGAGGGCTTCGCGCCGGACGCCGCTGAGGCGGCCGAACTCTTCGCCGACGCTGCGCGCCTGGATTGCCTCCTGCAGGTCCGTGGCCAGCAGGCCGCGCTCGCGCAGCTGGGCGATCACGAGGCGGGCCGTGTCCGCCTCCATCGATCCCTCTTCCAGCTGTCCGGTGGGGCCGCGCGCGCGGTAGGTAAAGACCGGCATGGCTAGCCGACGTCGACCGCAGTGGTGACGCGGAGCACTTCTTCCAGCGTCGTGACGCCGCGGGCGACCTTCAACAGCCCTGCCTCGCGCATCGTGTGCATCCCGTCGGCCCGCGCCGCGTCGCCGATCTCTGCGGATGATGCGCGCCGCACGATCAGCTGCCGCACCTCTCCGCTCATCACCAGCAGCTCGAAGATCCCGGTGCGCCCCAGGTACCCGGTATACCGGCAGTGTACGCAGCCGACCCTCTCCTGCATCTGGACCGGCCCGACATCGCCGACGTAGCTCTTCAACGCCATTTCCACTTCCGGCTGGGCTGCGGCAGGCCGCTTGCAGTGCGGGCAGAGGATCCGCACGAGGCGCTGGGCGATGGCGCCGGCAATCGACGAGGCGATGAGGTACGGTTCGATCCCCATGTCCAGCAGCCGGGCGACCACCGCGGGGGCGTCATTGGTGTGGATCGTGGAGAATACGAGATGGCCGGTCAGCGAGGCGTGGATCGCGATCTCGGCCGTCTCCATATCGCGGATTTCGCCAACCATGAGAATGTCCGGGTTCTGGCGGACGATGGAGCGCAGCGCATTGGCAAAGGTGAGGCCGGCGCGGACATTGACTTCCATCTGGTTGATACCGGGGATCTGGTACTCCACGGGATCCTCGACCGTGATGATGTTGCGTTCGGTGGTGTTCAGCAGCTGCAGGGCGCTGATCAGAGTGCTCGTCTTGCCGCTGCCGGTCGGCCCGCTGACGAGGATGATGCCGTTGGGCTGCTTGATGAGCGACTCGAACCGCCGCCGCGTGGGTTCATCCATGCCCAGGTCCGGCAGGTTCAAGGTGGCCTGCGTCTTGTCCAGCAGCCGAAGGGCCACCCGCTCGCCGTAGATGAGCGGGATCGTGGACACCCGGAAATCGACCGTGCGCCCCTCGGCGGTCAGGGCGAACGAC
This sequence comes from bacterium, assembly GCA_044869795.1. GTDB lineage: Bacteria > Sysuimicrobiota > Sysuimicrobiia > Sysuimicrobiales > Kaftiobacteriaceae > DASXUC01. The sequence goes on from JBIOXT010000185.1 coordinate 7,692, forward strand.
CCGTCCTGGGGCAGCCGCCGCTCCGCCACATTCATCCGCGCCATCACCTTGATCCGCGAGACCAACGTGGCGTATGCATGGCGCGGCACATTCATTACGGTATTCATCACGCCGTCAACCCGGTAGCGGACGCGGACCGCGCTCTCGGTCGGCTCGATGTGGATGTCGCTGGCCCGGTCGGTGATCGCCTGCGTGAGGATGAGGTTGGTCAGCCGCACGATCGGCGCGTCGGGTTCTTCCACCGGCAGGGCGGCTTCGGCATCCTCGGCCGACGGGGTGATCTCCTCGATGATGCCGCGCGCGTGCTCCCCGAGGCCGTAGGTGCGTTCGATGCTGGTCAGGATCTCGGCCTCCGGGGCGATCGCCGGACTGACCAGCAGCCCGGTGGCGATCGCCACGTCATCGATGGCGACGACGTCGAGAGGATCGGCCATCGCCACGAGCAGACGGTTCCCATCCTTGCGGACCGGCAGCACCCGGTACTTCCGGGCCAGCGCTTCCGGCAGCAGGGCCGCCGCGCGCGGATCCGGGCTCTCCCGATACAGATCGACCACGGGGATGCCCAGCTGCTGGGAGAGGGCGCGGATGATCTCCTCTTCCCGCACGCCCGTCCCGATGAGGACGCGGCCCAGCCGCTCTCCGGTGGTGCGCTGCCGCTCGATGGCGCGGGCGAGCTGGTCGGCCGTGATCACGCCGGACTCGATCAGCATGTCTCCGAGCCGCTTCTTCTGTATCTTGGCCATCACCGGTCACCCAGAATCAAGTCGATGCTAGCACGTCGCCCCGGCCGATACCAACGCTCTCCCCATCCACTTCCGCGGTGATCTGCCGGGCGGCGCGACGCTGGAGATCGATGATGACCCCCGCGGTGCGGGCCCCCGCGGCATCGCGGATCACCCGCACGATGGGCCGGTGGGCATCCTGGGACTGGGCGACGACCATGCCCAATTCACCGCCGTCGAGCCGCAGCAGCGTGCTGACGGGGAACAGCCCCCAGACTTCGAGGAATGCCTGGACGGCGATGGGATCAAAGGCCCGTCCCGCCTCGTCGAGCAGCTGGATGACCGCTTGATGGGGCAGCCGCCGCCGCATCGGCGGCCGGGCATGCGTCGCCCCGTCGTAGTAATCCGCCACCGCGACGACCCGCGCGATCGGGTGCTGGGATTGGTAGCCGCCGCGCACGTGGTCATGGTGTTCCATCGCGGCGATCGTCGCCAGGCTGTCGCGACCGGAGAGGTCCCGCATCAGGAATGCTCCCGCCGCCGCGTGGTAGGGGACGCGTTCGGGATCCGCCGACAGGGGGAGTTCCCCCGGCGGCACCGCGCGCCCCAGGTCGTGGAGGTACCCGGCCAGGCCGGCCGCGCGCGACAGATCGTCGTCGACGCCGAGGCGTTTGGCCATCAGGAGGCACAGCAGCGCGGTGTTGACCGCGTGGTAGGGACTGTCGTCGTCGTGGGTGCCCGCGGCGAGCATCGGAAAGGTTTCGCGTGGAAGACTCTCCGCCATGCGGACCAGCGATTCGATGACGAAGTGGCCCCGCAGCACGTCAATGGTCCGCGTCTCATGCGCGAGCGCCGCGATGTCGGTGTACGTTTCGGCCGCCCACTGGTAGACCTGGGACGCGGTGCGCTTGGTGATGTCGCCCTCGGTCACGAGCCAGGCGCGGGGAGGGCCGGCCACGACATGCGCCGCGCCTCTGCCGCGCAGGGCCTGGGGCAGCCCGCCCGCCGCCACCAACTCTTCGGGCTCCCTCCCGAACAACGCCGCGGCGAGGGTGAGTTCCTCGGCGGTGAGCCCGCGCAGGAAGATCAGACTGCCGACCGTCCGCGCGACGGCGGCGGCCGCGAACTGCGCGACAGAGAGCATTTCCATGTCGAACAGCTCGCGCTCTCCGAAGACGACGTTCTCGACAACGTCGTAGCGCAGGCTTCCCCACCGGGCCAGCACGCGGGTCATGGCATCGTGGACCTCCTGCACCGACTTCGTGAGGGCCGGATGGCCCGGAGGATAGAGGCGGGTGTTGCGGCTGGCGGCGACAAACAGCCGCAGGATCTCCGTGGCCGCTTCGCGGTGGCTTTCCGGCGGGGCGCCCTTGTCGACCGCCGTCATGATCTTGGGCTCGCGGCGCGTGCTGACAGAGTGGTCAGCGCTTGCCGGGCCACCGCGGCCAGGCTGCGGTGGCGCCGGGACACGGCCGCCAGCGGGCTACGGGCGATGCGGCGCAGGAGCGGGACGGCGGACGGATCGCCGATCTGTCCCAGCGCCCGGATCACCGCCTTCTGGAAGTCGGCGTCGCGGAGGAGAAGATCGCGCCGCTGCAGCCGCGCCGCCAGCGCCTGGGCGGCGACCGATCTGCCGCTGGCGCCCAGCCAGCCCGCGGCGGCGCGCCGGGTCTCGGGATCCGCATCGTCCAGCGCTTCGACGAGGACGAGGACGGCGTCGTCGGTGCCCCAATCGGCGAGGACGCGCATCGCCTCACGCCGCACGCGCAGTTCGGGGTGGAACAGGGACCGCCGCAGGTGCCGGAGGGTCACCGGGTTCCGGATCTCTCCGAGGATGCCGGTGATGTTCCTGACCACGTACCACTTCGGGTCGGAGAGTTTGGCGAGCAGCAGCGACGAGCGTTCGGCGCCGATCCTGGTCAGGACCGCGACGACCATCCGCCGTATGCTGATGCGGTCCTCCTGTTCCAGCAGATCCACCAGGATGGGGATCAGTTCGTCCCGCAGCGCGTGGAAATAGGCCCAGGCCCAGTCTTCGTCGCCCTGGTGCTGCGCCATCCAGTCCAGCAGCCGGATGGTCAGCTCGCGGACCACCAGACCGTTGAGCCAGGCCGGGACATCCGCCGCGTCGCTGCGGTCGATCGCGACGTGCTTGAGCTCCCGAACCGTTTGGGACAGCGGTTGCAGGTGGCCGTCCCTCAACAAGAGACTCGATTCCCGCTCAATCGCCAGCATGAGA
>JBIOXT010000186.1:0-8349 GCA_044869795.1 bacterium
CACCCCCTCGGCCATCACGCGCAGTCCGGTTCCCCCGACGCCAGGGTCGCCCTGCTGCCGGTGGGACTGGGCGCGCGCACCGGGGAGTACACTCCGATCTTCGTGGACACCTTCAGGCAGATCGCGATCGAAGGAAAATCGATCGAGCAGGTGCTCGCCGAGCAGGCCAAGAAACTCGAGGACCTGTTCCGGGCCACCAACGCACCCTGTCCGGCGCCGGATCCGCCACAGACGCCGTGCCGGCCTGATTAGATCGGCAGGGGGAGGGGCCCGTCCCTCCCCCTTGTCTTTCGAGCCGCGGGCATGAGCCAACGCCGGTCGTGGGTGCCCTACGCGCTGGTCATCCCGGCGCTCATCTATCTCGCGGTCTTCTTCGTGTATCCGCTCGTGCAGGCGTTTGCCCTCAGCTTCCGCGCCGACGAAGGGCCGTTCACCCTGGCCTACTTCCGGCAGATGACCTCCGACACGTACTTCCTCGGCGCCATCCGCAACAGTTTCCTGCTCACCGTGTTGATCGTCCCGCTGCAGTTGATCATGGCGCTGGTCATCGCGCTGATCGTGAACAGCCGTTTCCGGGCGTCGTCGACGTTCCTGTACGTCTGCGCGATCCCCCTGGGGATCTCGGATCTGGCCGCGGGCTTGATCTGGCTGTCGGTGTTCACCGAGCGAGGGTACCTCAACACGATCCTGGGCGGATTGGGGATCACCGCCCAGCCGATCACGTTCCTGACCTACGAACACCCGGACTGGCTCTACGGGGCCATCATCGCGGCGGAAGTATGGCGGGCCACCGCGATCGTGATGGTCATCCTGGTGGCCGGGCTGCAGCTGGTCCCCCGTGATTACCTCGAGGCGGCCGACGTGTTCGGCGCACGGCCGATCCAGAAACTGTGGCGGGTGACGCTGCCGCTGCTGATGCCCAGCCTGCAGGCCGCGCTGATGATCCGCACCATCCTCGCCCTGCAGCTGTTCGCCACCGTCATCACGCTCTCCGGCCGCCTCGTGCCGGTGCTGGCGGGTGAGGCGTACTTCTGGTATTCGACCTACCGGAACTTCCACGTGGCCAGCGCCTACGCGGTGCTGATCATGGGGATCTCGTTCCTGATCACGTTCATGTACCTGCGGCTGCTGCGCACGAAGGCGGAGCAGCTGGCGTGACGGCGGCGCGCGCGCGGCCGCTGCTCTGGGTCGGCGCGGTCGGCATCGCGGCGTGGGTCCTGGCGCCCATCGTGCTGATCGCCCTGGCCGCGTTCACGCCGCGCGAGGCTCTCTACTCCTGGCCGCGGCCGATCGTCCCCTCGCGGTTTTCCCTGGAAACGTTCCTGTTCTTCTTCAACTCCCACGGCGTGCTGCGGTCCACGTTCAACAGCCTGTTCGTGGCCGGCCTGACGATCGTGCTCGCGCTGGCGCTGGGGGCACCCGCGGGCTACGCGCTGGCGCGCTTTGTGTTTACGGGTCGGGAAGGGCTGCGGCTGTCGATTCTGGCGACGAAGATGTTTCCGGCCACCATGCTCGCCGTGCCGCTCACGGTTGCCTACATCCGCTGGGGTCTCTACGACACGCTGCTCGGTGTCGCGCTGGTCCACACGGTGCTGGCGCTGCCGTTTACGATCATCATCACCAGCAGCATCTTCGTGGGCGTGCCGGTCGAACTGGAGGAAGCGGCGCTGACCCTCGGCTGCTCGCGCGCCGCCGCCTTCCGCCGCGTCGTGCTGCCGATGGCACTGCCGGGTCTGGCGGCGTCGGCGATCTTCACCTTTGTGCTGTCCTGGAACGAGGTCTTCGCCGCGACGATCCTGACCCTCGACAACCGCACGCTGCCGGCGCTGATCATGAACGCGATCGGGTCCGCGGGGGCGCCGCTGGACTACCGGTTCGCCGGGGGATTCTTCATGATCGTGCCGGCGCTGATCATCATCTTCCTCATCCGCAGGTACCTGATGACGATGTGGGGAGTGACCGTCCGCTGATGGCGCAGATCACGCTGGCGCAGGTGCGGAAAGTCTTCGGCAGGGTCGTCGCCGTCCGGGATCTGGATCTGGAGATCGCCGACGGAGAGTTCATGGTCTTCCTGGGACCCAGCGGCTGCGGCAAGACGACGACCCTGCGCTGCATCGCCGGGCTGGAGCAGGTCGACGGCGGGCGGATCTTCATCGGAGACCGCGACGTGACCGCGCGCCCCCCGGGTCAGCGCGGCATCGCGATGGTGTTCCAGAGCTACGCGGTGTTTCCCCACATGTCGGTGTTCGAGAACATCGCCTTCGGGCTGCGGCTGCGCCGGGTTGACGGCGCCGAGGTGACCCGGCGGGTCGGCGAGGCCGCCGAGCTGATGCAGATTACGCCGCTGCTGGATCGTTACCCGTCGCAGCTCTCGGGGGGACAACGCCAGCGGGTCGCCGTGGCCCGGGCGATCGTGATGCGGCCGGAAGTCCTGTTGATGGACGAACCGCTGTCCAACCTCGATGCGCTGCTGCGCCTGCAGATGCGCGCCGAACTGCGGCGGCTGCACCGCGAGATCAAATCGACGACCGTCTACGTCACGCACGATCAAGTCGAGGCCCTGAGCCTTGGCGATCGGATCGCGGTCATGAAAGACGGGGAGATCGTCCAGTGCGATACGCCGGCGGCCGTGTACGACGCCCCCGCCTCCCGGTTCGTGGGCAGCTTCATCGGCAATCCGCCGATGAACTTCATCGAGGGGGTGCTCCAGCCATCCGAGGGGACCCTCGCGGTGGTGACGCCGGACGCGCGAATCCCGCTGCCACCGGCGGTGCGGCCGCCGCGCAGCGACGGGAAGGTGGTGGTCGGGATCCGACCCGAGCACATTGCCGTCGTCACGGCCGCCGCGGCGGACACGATCCCCGCCCGGATCATCGTCGTGGAACCGATCGGACCGCAGAAGCTGCTGACCGTGCACGTCGGGCGGGACGCGCTGAAGGTCTCGGTGCCCAGCGAGTTTGCGGCCGACGAGGGACAGGCTGTCTGGCTGCGATTCGAACCTTCCCGGATCCGGTTGATGGATGCCGCCACGAACGCCGCGCTGACGTGACCGACCTCGCCGCGCAGGCCGAGGGTGTGCTGCGCGCCAACGACGTCGACGGAGCATACACCCGCCCCAGCGGCCGCCTCTACCCGCATCAGTGGAACTGGGACAGCGCCTTCATCGCCATTGGATGGGCCCACGTCGAGTGGGAGCGAGCGGTCCGCGAAATCGACTCGCTGCTGGCCGGGCAGTGGACCAATGGTATGCTGCCCCACATCAGGTACAACCCGGCTGTCCAGGACTATGCTCCCGGCCCCGAATGGTGGACGGACGTCCCCGTGCGTCGGGCGGGGGAGGTGACCAGCGGGATTTCGCAGCCTCTGGTCGTGCCGACCGCCGTGTACCTCGCCGGATTGCTGCAGCCCGATGCGGGCCGACGTCTGGACTGGTGGGCGCGGATCTTCGATGCGCTGCGGGACGCCGTTCTGTACTTCCCCGGTCACCGGACCGCGCCCGGCTCGCCGCTCATCGTCACCGTCCACCCGTGGGAGACCGGTCTCGATAACAGCCCGCACTGGGATTTCGCGGTGCGGCAAGGCTTCCGGCCCTCGCGTCCCTACCACCGTGTGGATACCACACTCGTCGCCGCGGCGGAACGGCCGCAGCGGAGCGATTATGACCTGTACATGTATCTCGTCGAGCTCATCGCCCGCCACCGCTATGAGATGCGCGCGTACCTGTCCGAGACGCCCTTCGCCGTGTACGGCGCGATGTTCAATGCCGTCTGGTACCGTGCTGCCGTGGATCTCAATCGGATCGCGGGCGCCCTCGGCCGACCGTATGTCGTCGCCGCCTCCGACCTTGCGGCGTTTCAGGAGGCATACACGTCTCTGCTCTGGAGCGACGACGAGGGAGTCTTTCTCGACTTCGACCTGCATGCGCTTCGGCAGATTCCCGTGGTCGGTGCGGCCGGGCTGTCTGGAGTCTACGGCGGCCTGCTCGACGCCGAGCGCGCCGGAATGATGCTGGCTCGCTACGTCGCCCGCTCCGGCGGCTGCCGGCTGCTGCCATCCATCCCTCCCGATCAGGCGTCCTTTGAGCCGTCCCGGTACCACCGAGGACCGGTCTGGGTGCAGACCAACTGGGTGATCGCTCGAGGTCTGGAGGACCTTGGTCTGCACGCCGACGCCCGGGCGATCGCGGAGGCAACCGTGGACCTCGTGCGCGAGAGTGGGTTTCATGAATACTTCGATGCGCAGACCGGCCGGGGAGCCGGCGATGGGCGGTTCTCGTGGACGGCCGCGCTGGTGCTCGACCTGCTGCGTCGGCCGATTGGCTGAGCAAACCGATCGTCGATCGTGGATCGTCGGTCGTTGATGCTCATGGCCTACGCCCATTTTGACCGCTTTCACGACGTACTGGTATGATGGGTTCGTCGCCGATCGACGAACGACGATCGACGAACGACAGGTGAGGTGGAGCGTTGGGGAAGTGGGCCGTTGCCATGAGCGGCGGGGTCGACAGCGCAGTCGCAGCGGGGCTGCTCGTCCGCGAAGGCCATGACGTCGTCGGCCTCACGATGAACCTGTGGCCCGACTGGCTGCCCGAACCTGACGACGCGTTCAAAGCCTGCTGCGGTGTGTCGGCGATCGATGACGCGCGGGCCGTCGCCCGTCAGTTGCGAATCCGGCACTACGTTCTGAACATGCGTGAGGAGTTTGAACAGAAAGTGATCTCGTACTTCGTCGACGAATACGCGCGCGGCCGCACGCCGAATCCCTGCATCGCCTGCAACCAGTCAATCAAGTTCTCGCTGCTGATGGGAAGGGTGCGCGCGCTGGGGCTGGACGGGCTGGCGACGGGGCACTACGCCCGCGCCGGCATGGATCCCGCGACCGGCCGCCGGGGATTGTGGCGCGCGCGCGACCGGCACAAGGACCAATCCTACGTTCTCTACGGACTGACACAGGATCAACTCAGCGTGCTGCGCTTGCCGGTGGGCGAGATGGACAAGACCCAGACCCGCGCGATCGCCCGCGAGATGGAACTCCCAGTGGCCGAGAAGCCGGACAGCCAGGAGATCTGCTTCGTTCCCCGGGGGAGTTATGCCGACGTCGTGCAGCGCCTGCGGCCGGACGCCGTGCGGCCCGGGCCGATCCTGGATACCGCGGGACGGGTTGTCGGGGCGCATCAGGGCGTCACACGGTTTACGATCGGGCAGCGGCGCGGCCTGGGTGTCGCCGCCGGCGTGCCGCAGTATGTCGTCGGCATCGATACGGCGCGCAACGCCGTGATCGTGGGCGGCGAAGAGGACCTCTCGTGTGACGCGCTCAACGCCGCCGGCATGAACTGGATTGCGATCGCTTCGCTCGATGCCCCGCTGTCCGTGACCGCCCGCCTGCGTCATGCCGGCCGGGACGTCGAAGCGACGGTCTTCCCGGCGGATGCCCCCGGCGAGGTGGCCGTGCGGTTCCGGGATCCCCAGCGCGCGGCGGCACCCGGCCAGGCCATCGTCTTTTACGACGGCGACCGGGTGATCGGCGGCGGGACCATCGCCGCCATCCGCACGCGCGTTCAGGTTGCGTAGGATTTTCGTTTCCGCGTTTCCGCGCTTCTGCGCTGCCTTCGGTGTTCTGGTTGTCTTTCTTGCGGTATCTGCCGTCTCGCTGTCCGCCCAATCTCCGGGCGCGCTGTCTCCCGACACCGCCGCGGGGCTGGTCGAGGAGACCTTCACCCTCATCCGCGACAACGCCCTCGGTGCTCCGGACGCCGCGTCACTCCTCCGCGCGGCACTGGCGGGGACACGGCAGGTTCTCACCAACGGAGGAATCGTTCCGCCGCCGCCGCCGGCGTTGAACAATACCCCGGCCGATCTGCCGGCCGTCCGCGGATACGTCCGGGCCGCGGCCGAACTCTACCAACCGCAGTCCCTCGACGCGTTCACCGTGTTCATCCTCCGCGCGATGGTCCGTGAGGCCGGCGACCCATTGGGGACGGTGTTCCTGCCGCAGGACTTCGCCAGGTTCGTGGCGGCGCTGCGCGGTGAACGGGGTGGCATCGGGCTCCAGGTCGATGCGCTGCCCGGCGGCGTTACCGTCAGCGACCTGGTCGACGGAGGCCCGGCGGCACGCGCCGGCGTGCTGGTCGGCGACGTGGTCACCGACGTTGACGGTCTGCCGGTCCGCGGCCGCACGCCGGATCAGGTGATGGACCTGCTCGGCGGGCGCACCGGGACCGCGGTGGCCCTCGGATTGAGCCGGGCCGGCCAGCCAGTGCGGGCCGTCGTGACCCGCGAGCAGGTGCGGACGATTCCGGTCCGTGCGCACCTGGCCGAGAGCCGGATCGGGTACATCCGGCTGCTGGAGTTCTCCGAGGGATCCGCCGCAGACATCGGCCGCGCGCTGAACCGCGTGCTCGCCGCCAACGCCGGCGCTGTGCTGCTCGACCTGCGCGACAACGGCGGCGGACTGGTCGATGATGCCGTCGCGATCGCCAGCCATTTCCTTTCGGCCGGGCTCGTGGCGGTGGAAGAGCGCCGCGCCGGACCATTGATGCTTCTGGTGCAGCCCGCGGCCCCCCGGTTCACCGGCCCCATCGCGGTGCTCATCAACGGCGGATCCGCGAGCGCGTCGGAAATCGTCGCCGGCGCGCTGCAGGATGCCGGAACACCGCTGGTCGGTGTGCGGACCTACGGCAAAGGCACGGTGCAGACTATTTTCACCCTCGACGCGGATTGGGGATTGCGGCTCACGACCGCCCGATACAGAACACGGGCGGGCCGGCCGGTCGAAGGCGTGGGACTGCAGCCCGACATCGCCGTGCCGATGTCGTCGGCGCAGATCCAGGCGCCTGATGACGTCCAGATGGCGGCCGCGCTGCAGCTGCTGCGCACCCGGCTGCAGGCGGCGGGGACCCGGTGAGCGACCTGCGGGCGGGCGCGCTCGAAGTCGTCCGCCGTCTGCGCGGCGCGGGCTTTGCGGCCTACTGGGTCGGCGGCTGCGTGCGCGATCTCGAGATGGGCCAAGACCCGCACGACTACGACATTGCCACCGACGCGCGCCCGGCACAGATCACCGCGCTGTTCGAGCATGCCGTCCTCGTCGGCGCGCAGTTCGGCGTGGTCATCGTCTTCCTCGACGGCCGCGGGTACGAGGTGGCGACGTTCCGCACGGAGGGGCCGTACCTGGACGGACGGCGGCCGTCCAGCGTGCGGTTCGTGACCGCGGAAGAGGACGTCCGCCGGCGGGACTTCACCATCAACGGCCTGCTGTACGATCCCGTCACGAAGTCCACGCTGGACTACGTTGGCGGCCGCGAGGACATCGCTCGGACGGTGGTCCGCACGATCGGCGATCCCGCCGCGCGCTTTGCCGAAGATCGCCTGCGTATGCTCCGCGCGATCCGCCTGGCGACCCAGCTGGACTTCGGCATCGACGCCGACACCTTCGCGGCAATCCATGACCAGGCTGGGTCGATTCTCCAGGTCAGCGCGGAGCGGATTCGCGATGAACTGCTGCGGCTGCTGGTGGCTCCCGCACGGGGCAGGGGGGTGGAGCTGCTCGATGAGAGCGGGCTCCTCGACGCGGTGCTGCCGGAGGTCTCCGCGCTGCGGGGTGTGGAACAGCCGCCCGAGTTTCATCCCGAAGGCGATGTCCTCACGCACACGGAGCTGGCCCTGGTCCAGCTGCGTGATCCTTCGGCCGAACTCGCCCTCGCCACGCTGCTCCACGATATCGGCAAGCCGCCGACGTTCGAACGGGCCCCCGACCGGATCCGATTCAACGGTCACGCGGAGGTCGGGGCCCTGATGGCCGGCGAAATCTGCCGCCGCCTGCGCCTGTCAGGCGATCAGGCCGCGCGGGTCGTGGCGCTGGTCGGCGGGCACCTGCGCATCAAGGACCTGCCGCAGATGCGTCCGGCGAAGGCCCAGCGGTTTCTGCTGCAGCCCGACGCCGCCGACCATCTGGAACTCCACCGCGCGGACTGCCTGGCCAGCCACGGCGATCTGGAGATCTACGAGTGGGCGACGAAAGAACGTGCGGCTCTGCTGGCGCGGCGGCCGTCGATGCCGCGGCTGCTGACCGGAGACGATTTGATTGCGATGGGCTACCGCCCGGGGCCGCAGTTCAGCGCGATGTTGGAAGCGGTCGAGGACGCCCAGTTGGAGGGCGCCATCGCGACGCGCGACGACGCGCTCGCGCTGGTGCAGAGGGAATTCCCCCTGGCTTAGTTGAAAGTTGAAAGGACTTCCAACTGGGGTGGCGCGGTGTCCGAGCTGGGTGTCCTCTACGTCTTTATCGCTCTCTTGGTCCTGTTCGTGGCGATCGGCGCGCTGATCCCGGTCTATCTGCCCTCGCTCGTCCGCT
>JBIOXT010000187.1:0-3441 GCA_044869795.1 bacterium
CCCCGGCACTCCGGGACGACGCCGGTGAGTTCCTGATGCAGCCAGGTCGGGTCGGCATCGGCGCGTTTGAGCACGCTCTCGCCGGCGTAGACGTCTCCGAGCTTTGCGAGGAAGTATCCGTCCAGCAGCGTCAGCGGGCTGTCGATGCTCAGGCGCCGGAAGGCGGCGAAGGTCGGCGGCGTCGGCAGGCCGGGATCGTCCCGCGGCGAGCCCATGTCCAGGATGCAGTGCATCTCATAGACCGCGGGCAGGCAGTCCGGTCGGGCCTCGAGTTCCTCCTGCAGGGTCGTCAGCGTGACGCCGAGTTCAGCCACCTTGCGCGGATAGTCCGCGAACGCCCGCGGGTCGAAGCGGTCCACGTCGAGGCGCGATTCGAAGCCGCGCGCATGCTCCTCAAACCCGTACGCCTTGATGAGCGCCAGGGCGCGGTGCTGGTCTTCGCGCGCCCGGGTCTGGACCCACCGCGCCCCCCGCGTCCGCAGGTCCGCGAACATCCGCTCGGTCAGAGCGCGCCCAATCCCGCGATGCTGCCAGTTCGGATGGACGGTCAGCCGCAGGCGGTACCGGTCGGGATGGAACGCCCAGGGGAGTTGATGGTAACTGGCCATCGCCACAACCTCCCCGGACGAGCCGTCTTCGGCGATCAGCCTGACCACTACGAACCGCGCCGGGTCGATCTCGGACTCGTACTCGCGGATCTCCAGCGGGCTGACCGGCCAGTCGGGGTAAACGGCGCGGTGAATCCGCGCCATCGCCTCGTAGTCATCGTCCCCCTGGGGACGAATCACAATTCCTGTTGCGGTCTGCACTCTCGGTCCCTCCTAGAAGTCCTTCGCAAACGTGATCCACGCCGGCTGGCGGACAAAGCCGAACTTCAGGTTGATGGCCAGGATCGCCGCGTTGTTGATCTCATTCCACGTTCGGATCTCGCGCACCCCATGGTCCCGGGCGTACTCGACCGTCTTCACCTTCAGCGCAGACGCGAGGTGGCGGCCGCGGAAGTCCCGGCGGACGCCGGTGAGTCCCTGGTTGAGCCAATCGCCCGTCTTGGGCTTGAAGAGCGCGCTCAGCCCCGCGTACTCGCCGTCGACCACGCCGAGGAAGTACGCATCGTTGATCGCCCAGGGCGCATCGACCGCGTACTCCATGAACATCGAGAAATCGACGGGGGTATGCACGTCGCCCGGCGGCCTGGGGATGTCCTTCGCGATCTCCATTTCCATCTCGTGGATCCGCTTCAGGTTCTCCTCGTTGGCCCGTTCGGCGGACAGCGTCGTAATGGTCACGCCGCTGCCGAGCGCCTGGGTCAGGTACGGCCCGAACCGGTCGAAGTCAAAGGCCGCCACGTCAAGGCGCGATTCCCAGGCCCGCAGCACCTCGCGGAAGCCCCGCTTCGTGGCAAACGCCACCGCGTCGGGCATCTTCTCCCAGATGTTCGTCTTGACCGAGATCGCCTGGCGGGCAAGCACCTCGTCCTCGAGCCGGTCCCACAGCGCGGAACCGATGCCCTGACCTGCGCGGTCGGGATGGACCCGCACCTCGGCGCCGAATTTCTGCGGATGAAACGCCCAGGCGACCTGCCAGTATCCGGCGAAGCCGGCAATCGCGCCGGATTCTCGGTCTTCGGCCACGAGTCGCTCGTTGACGTACTTCTTGTCGTAATGCTCGTCCTCGTACCGCCACTCCTCGACCGTCCCCGGCCGGTCCGGGAACACGGCGTTGGCAACAGCGACCACGCCCTCGTAGTCCCGATCCTCAAACGGCCGGATGTCGACCGCCGTCACGGCCTGTCTCATCGTACGCATTACTGGATTCCCCCCTAACCTCTCTGCGAAAAACAAAGAGCGCAGAGTTCGTTGAACCCTGCGCCCCGAACACTCGCGATGAAGGAACGCTTACCCGGCGTGCCCTCCGATCACTGCTCTGCGCCCATGGGGACAGGGCTCTGTATGAACTGCATCTTGGTAAGCCCGGTCGCCATGGAAATCACCTTCTCCGATTTACGACACACAGACGGTACCATGGAGCGAATACGAAGTCAACGCTCCGTCCGCCTGTTGGCTTGTTCGCTTGTTCGCTGTTCGCGCAGCTACGTGAGGAGGCCCAGTTCCCTCAGCCGGATCCGCATCGCCTGCTGCGAGACGCGGAACTCGCGGGCGAGGTCCGCGACCACGGTGCCGACCGCCCGGTCGCGCTCGTTGCTGCCCAGGGCACGCAGGATGAGCGCCTGAGTGCGCTGGAACGCTCCGCGCACTGCCGCCGCGGGCATCAGGAGTTCTGCCGCGAAGGTTTTGGCGTCGGCCTCGTCGCGGGCGCGTGCCGGCTCCCGGAGGCGGCTGTTCGCCCCGGGAACTTCACTGGCCGCCAGGGCTGAGTGGCCGAGGATCGCGTGGCCGAGTTCTTCCGCCACCGCCCACCGCCGTTCCCCCTCGCTGCGGAAGGGGTAGTCCCGGTTCAGCACCAGGACCCGATGCTCGGGATCACCTTCGATCCCGCCGCGATACGCGGGCCCCAGCGACCGCCAGCGCACCGGATACCCCAGCCGTTCCGCGAGCGCTTCGACGTCCGCGGGGGATTCGACGTCAAACGCCGCAATGACCTCGCGCGCCTGGGTCGCGGCCGAGCCGGTGATCGGGCGCCGCCGGCGTTCGGCGGGAAGAGGCTCAAGCGCGCGGATGATCTCCTGCTCCTCTGGCGTGAACTCGCGGCCCCCGCTCTCCAACTGCAGCAGCCCGCACTCGGGGCAGGCCCACGCCACCGGCGGTTCGCACTCACTTGCAAAGCGCGGACTCATTTCCGTCCTACAGACTGGACACGACCGCATGCTCCTACCCTGGAACTACGGGATAAAAGGGATAAGAGGGATAATAGGGATACCTAACGCGTCCTCTGTCGCCATTATCCCTCTTATCCCCGTTATCCCTCTTATCCCGCAGTTGGTGTTAGACGACCGGCGACCTGAGCAGTCTGAGCCTTGCGTCGCGCGCCGCGGTGCGCACGTCGGGAAACGGCAGCCCCTCGAGTTGCATCAGAATCTCCGCCGCCTGCAGGATGATCCGCTGCAGATCACCCTCTTCCGCCTGCGATTCCGCGGTCAGGTGCGGCCATTCCGCCCCCCGCATCCAGGCCACGACGGCGTCGGCGCGGCGGTCGGCCGGCGACGGGATGCGCCGCCGGCTTACGGCATCCCACTCGCGTTCAAATTGCAACGCCACATCATCGGGTGTGAGGGCCAACTGTCGTTCCAGGTCTGAAATTTCGCGCGACAGTTTGGCGAGGGCGGTCAGCCCCGCTTCCCCTCCACGGCGCGGCGCGCGCTCGGTGGCCAGCGCACCGGCCAACGCCGCCCAGCCTGCCGTGGACCCGCCGACGAGGCTCCGGCGGACGGCCTCGCCCAGGGTCAGCATCCGCGGATGCCGCACCTCAACCGCCCACTGCCCG
>JBIOXT010000188.1:0-3664 GCA_044869795.1 bacterium
GAAATCGTGCTCCAACTTCCGGGGACGATCCTCGACCGCTACCCGTGGCTGCTCCGCAGCGGGGCAAGTTCGGCCCGATACGTAGGCGACTATTCGACCGGCCTGCGCCTTGCCCGGCAAGCCATGGAGAGGGCGAAAGGGTCCGACCTCGATCTGTGGGCCTTTTCCGCCTACGGCGCGGCGGTGATGCACGCGTCGATGGACCAATATGAGGACGCGGTGGCAATCCTCGATTCAGCCCTCGCCAACCCCGACCCGCGGATCGATCCACGCACGCGGTCCGCCATCCTGGGCTTGAAGGCAGAATGCTACCTCCAACTCGGCCGGATCGCCGAGGCAGTCCAGGTACTCGACCGGATCGAACAGACCACGACGGCGGCGGCGGACTATCGAGGCCGCAGCTTCGGGATGACCGTCCGGCTCGGCCAGATCGCCAGAATGCGCCTGCAGTACACAGCGGCGCGTGAGTACTTCACGGATGCGTTGCGGCTTGCCGATGCCAGCGGTTCGCGAACGATCCAGGCCTGGGCGCGAACGGAGATCATCCCGGCACTGGTCGGGCTGCGAGAGGGCGCGCGGACAGCCGCGGCACTGACGGAGGCCCAGCAGGCGCACGCGTTGGCCGGCGAACGGGACACAGAACTCAAGCTCGGCTATCTCAGTGGAGACGCGGCATTCCTATCGAGAGATCTGCCGGAGGCCGAACGCCACTACCAGATGACCCTCGCCAAGTGCCGCGCGGGCGAATCCGCTGAACCCCGCATCTGGATCATGCTGGGCCTGGCAAAGGTGGCTCGCGCTCGTGGACATCTCTCAGCAGCAAGAACGCTCCTCGACGCGGCCGCCGCACTGGGAGAGCAGGCGCAACTCAGAAAGACTTTGCCTGACGTGTGGCTCGAGCAAATCGGTCTCTGTCGGATCACAGGTCAGCCCCTCGCGGGCCGAGATCTCCTGGCCCGCGTACGCGCCCTCTACCAAGACTGGGATGCGGAACCCGGTCTAGCCTGGTGTGATTTCCTGGTGGCTCGACTGCATTGGGACATCGCGGGAACCGCAGCCCCGCCGGATGCGACCCTGTCCGCACTGCGGGCTGCGCTTCAACGGACGCCCGGCGTCGCCGGCGATTTGCTGCCCCGCCTGCGAGAGGAAGCCGGGTGGACCGCCGATCTGTTGATTCAGGCGCGGCTCGCAGACATCGAACCGCAGACCGCTGAAAATCTCCTCACGGCCCTCGCGGCGGTCGCGATGGAACCGCTGCTCGAAGCACTCCAGCGCTTCCCGGCCCAAGTCTGGATTGTCCATGCGCTCGGCAGAACCGGTGACCCTCGGGCCCGGCGTCCCCTCCTCCATCTCCAGGCGCACGCCGATGCCGGAATGCGGACGGCCATCGCCGCGGCGCTCACGTTGCTCCATGAACCGGATGCGCCCCGTTTGCATATCAGGATGCTCGGCGGATTTGAAGTGACCCGAGAAGACACCATCGTCACGGAACCCGACTGGAAGACTCAAAAGGTCAAAGGTCTGCTGAAATACCTGGTGCTCCATCGTGGTCGTCGAGTCCACCAGGAGCAGATCATCGAGCTCCTCTGGCCGGACCGTGACCCGGCCGCAGGCGCGACGAGCTTGAAGACGGCGATCAAACACCTCCGCCTCGCCCTCGAACCGCTCCTGGAAGGGACCCGGTCGCACTTCATCCATCGCGAAGGCGATACGATCCGGTTCTCGATCGCCGAACCGGTATGGCTGGACATCGACGCATACGATCGGGCGGTGACGGAGGCGAGACGCCTGGAGAGCGAGGGCCGGCTGGGCGATGCGGTTGATGCCTACGAACGCGCGGTCGACCTCTACCGGGGTGATTTCCTCGCTGAAGACCTGTACGCGGACTGGACGCTGATCGAGCGCGAGCGGCGGCGCGAATTGCAGATCGCTGTCCTCGAGACACTGGCCGCCATCTATGCCCGCCGTGGCGACTATCCGCGCGCAATCGACAGGACCCACCGTGTGCTGGCGCTCGACCGTCTGCGCGAATCGGCCTACCGCCGCTTGATGGAGTGCTACTTGGCCCAAGGAGACCGCCCCGGCGTCGTCCGGACCTACCGGACCTGCGATCAGGTCCTCCGCGAGGAACTGGGGATTTCCCCCCAGCGGGAGACCGCGGCCCTGTACGAGCGCACCCAGACAGGCCTCTGAGCCCGATTTCACCCGTGTTTCACTGCTTCCGCGTACGGTGGGCGGTGTACGGATCGGTCCAGGTCCGTCCGGAGGCAGTCAGTGAGCGAGGGAACCATGTCCACATCGTTTGTCATCCGGCTGCGGGTGGGGCGTGACGGCAGGCGGCGCTGGTGGGGAGAGGCGCAGCATGTCGACAGCGGCGAGCGGATGGCATTCTCCGACGACGGTAAACTCGTCCAATTCCTGCACCGGCATCTGGACCGGCTCCGGCGGATTCCCAAATCTCCGCGGAGGTGAATGGTCATGAAACAGGCACGGTTCGCCCTGGTTCTGGCATTGGTGGGAGTGCTCGTCGCCACCACGCTCGCCGGTGGACAGACGGTGCTGACGATCATGGCGGCCAAACTGATGGAACCCAATCAGAAGACCGCCGAAATCTCGACAGAGGAGCTGGTGAAGATCCTCACCGACGGCGGGGCGACCGTGTTCGATGCCCGCCCCCAGATGGAGTACGCCATGAGCCACATCCCCGGCGCGTTGAACGTGGCGCCAAAGCCCGGAGTGTCGCCGGCCCAATACGTCTCCGACGTCGCCGAGATCGGCCGGGTCCTGGGCAGCGATAAGAACGCGGCCATCGTGCTGTACTGCAACGGCCCTTTCTGCGGGAAGAGCAAGCGGCTGGGTGAAGAACTGCTCGCGGCCGGGTACACGAACGTGCGGCGCTACCAGTTAGGCATTCCGACGTGGCGGGCACTCGTCGGCCTAACCGCCATCGAGCTCGAGGGCGCGCTCGTCGCCTACAAGAACGACAAGACCGCCGTGTTCATCGACGTGCGGGAAACGGACGAGTTCAAGGCGGGGAACATCGCTGGGTCGCGGAACATCCCGCGCAGCCTCGTGCAGGTCGGCAAGGACGTCGGCGAAATCCTCAAGGCCAAAAACGACAATCGCCTCCCGATGGAGGACCACAACACAAGAATCATCGTCTTCGGGAAGGACAGCGCGCAGGCCCGCTTTGTCGCCGAACAGATCGCCAAGGAAGCGTTCCACAACGTGAGCTACTTCGTGGGCACCTACGAGACGCTGAAGTCAGTGTTCAAATAGACTCTGGTCCTCACCGCCACCGTGCCGGGCGGGGCATACGGCTCCGCCCGGTGCTCTTGTCACTCCGCGCAGGTCAGACACGGCTCCGGGCCCACCCGATGCGGCGTCTTCACGAACGCCGCCTTCGTCACCGCGCCGACAAACACACCCAGCAGCACGAGGACACCACCGAGCGCGAGGGCCGGCGTGATCGGCAGACCCTCCAGCCACACCGAGAGCGCGATAGCGACAAACGGGAAGAGCACGAACATGTAGGACACCGTCGACGCCGGCCACGACCCCAGCACAAACAGAAACAAGACGAAGAGGATCGACGACCCCAGAAAGATGAGGTACGCGAGCGCCACCCACGTGCTGATGTTGACCGGGACGGGATGCGGCTCGC
>JBIOXT010000189.1:0-9097 GCA_044869795.1 bacterium
CCCTGGGAGAGATCCGTGCCGATGTAGGTGATGAAGTTCAGCGCGGACTGGCGGTCGGCGTTCGGTCCATACTCGGTGACGTAGGCGACGAGCATCAGCTCCTTCAACCATCCCGTCATGCCGAGGCGGTCGATGTACTCGCCGAGCGACAACCGGTCGAGGGCCTCGGCCTCGGGTGGGTGGTCGCGGAACCCGATCTCGTCGGGGATCTTCTCGCTGTCCGCGGCGATGCGCCGGGCAAACGGCCGGTAGGCGGCGATCACTTCGCGCTCGCTGAACTGCCGGTTGTTGAAGAAGTAAGAGACGTTGAGGTTTTGCTCGCTGGGTTGATCGGTATCGATCAGGCCAAGGTTGAACTCTTTCACCAGGTGCAGCATGTCTTCGTGCTCGCTGTCAATGAACTCGCCGCCGAACTCGGTGGACAGCCCGGGCGCCATGACGTTGTGCCGCGTAAACATCCGGCCGCCGGTGCGCGGCGAGGCCTCATAGATCGCGGCGCGGTAGCCGGCTTTGCGCAGATGCCAGGCCGCGTTCAATCCGGCGATGCCTGCGCCGACGATGGCGATGCGCGGCGGGGCGGCGGCGCTGACCGGCGGCAGGAGGATCCGCGGCACCGAGGCGGCGCCCGCCGCGGCAGCCACCGCCAGCGACCCGGTCAGGAACTCGCGCCGCGTCAGCTTCAGTCTGCTCATCTCCAGCAGCTCATCGGCCGGAGGCGCCCCGGGCCGCTCGGCCATGTGCGCGACGCGCAGCGCTCGACGCAGTGCGCGGAACAACGGGGTGCGCGCGGAACGGCGCGACATCACGTGCATGACCTGGGTCCTCCTGTCACCGGGAATGCGCTGCGATTTCGCTGGTCGGACCGGGCTTCCTTCCAAGCAGGAGGGGACTGTCCCCTCCTGCCAAACGCGTGTTTGCGACTCAGGTGGGCCGATCGATGCGAGCCGGGGCAATCGGCCGCATCGCGCCGACACCGGTTTCTTCCGACAGCACGGTCAGCGCTGCCGTGTCGGGCGGGCGGCGCCGCAGATCCAGACGCTCCGGCAGGGGGACCTTGAGGGGAAGCACCAGCCGCTTGTTGAGCAGGATGCGCTCGTGCATCGCGGCGAGCTTACCGCGAATGCCGGGAATCGAGACGCCGTCGAGATGATCGAGGAGCATCTCGACCGAGGGGAACAGTTTCAGCAGCGCCGCCGCGGTCTTCGGCCCCACGCCGCGGACCCCTGGGATGTCGTCGGAGGTGTCGCCGACCAGCGCCTTCAGATCCGCGACGAGGGCAGGGGGAACCCCAAACGCTGCTTCCACTTCCATCGGACCGACTTCCCGCATCTCGCTCACGCCGCGCACGGGCATCAGGAGATGGACGTCGTCGGTGACGAGCTGGAAGAAATCGCGGTCGCTGCTGACGATGCGGACCGCCCGGCCGCGCCGCCGGCCGACGAGGGTGGCGAGAACATCATCCGCTTCGTACCCCTCGATCAGCAGGGCACGGCCGCCGAGCGCGTCCACGAACCGCATCGCATATGGCATCTGCGCCTTAATCTCGTCCGGGTGTTCGTAGTGATTGATCTTGTAATCGGGATCCCACGCGTGTTTGCGCAGCGGCGGGTCCGCGGTGAACGCGACGGCGAGATGCGATGGCCGGTCCCTGCGTACGAGTTGGGACATCATCGTAGTAAAGCCGTGCAGCCCGTTGGTCGGCAGGCCCCTGGCATTGGTGAAATACGGGATAGCATTCGCCGCCCTGTAGAGCAGCGCGTCCCCATCCACGAGGTAGAGGACCGATTTCATAGGCCAATTTGTGCGAGGATCAAGCGCACGATGATCGCAGTCAGAATGGTGCTGAAGACGGCCGCGAGCGTACGGAAAATGCGGTCGTCGAAGGGCCACTCCTGGACACCCTCCGCGCGTCGCTCGAACGACTCCGCCACCTCAAGTTCGGGCGCGAACTCGCGTACTGCCGCCGGTGAAGTGGCGTTGCGTACGGCGCTAAATGCGTGTGCATAGCGAGCCCGCGCCCAGGCCACATGGCGGGCCTTCTCGGTCAGCAACTGGCGACGAAGCCCCCACAGCGAGCCAAAAAAAAGCAGGAACACGACGACATAGGTGCCGAGGTTAAACACGCCGTCTCTGAGGGACTGCGTACCGGTCACGGTCGCCGGCAGCGAGATGAGAACATATATGATCACCGTCCGGAAAGCCAGAACCCCCAGCGGCTGCAGGCCGAGACTGGGATCAGATTCAAACGCGTGGAGACGCAGCGGAATACCCCCCAGCCGGGTGAGCCCGAGAAAGGTCGAGCCGATGGTCCACACCAACGTCGCGAAGGGCATGCCCAACAGGCCCACGACACCTACCGCCACCGCGGTGCTCAGGCGCGGGTCTTGCAGGTAGTTCACCAGTGGGAACGCCACCACCATTCCCAGCGTGAAGAACAGCGGCCCGTCGGTACGGGCGATGGCCCCGAAAGGATTCCGTGCGCGGTTCGTGAGGTCGTCCACCAGTGGCTGCAGCGACGCGGCCGAGGCCGCGAGCCACCTGATCCCGGGGAACGAAGCGAGCACGCCATACACGAACGCCATCACGAACATCCAGCCCGGAAACGTAGGCGACGGATCGCGACGTACGGCTTCGCTGAGAACGGCTACCGGAAGAACAACCCAGAGTCCGATCCACAACCAGCGCGGGCCCGGCAGGCGATTCAGAATCCGCTCGGTCAGCGGAGCATTCATGGGAGAGAATCCTTCGCCCGGCGCGCGGCTATCCCTCGCACCGTGAAATGCGAGGCGGCGGGCCGCTCGTGCACCCGCCGCCCCGATCGAATGGGTCCTGAGTCCCGGGTCCCGGGTCCCGAGCCCCTAGTCCCGGGTTACTTCGGTTCGTTCGGCCACGGCCCCACCACGCAGGGCGCGGCCCACTCCATGCTCGTCAACTCGCCTTCGGTCATCGTGTGCCCGGCGGCCACGCGCGTGACCCCATTGCGATCCTTCAGCGGCCCGGTGAACGGATCGAATCGTACCGGCGTTTTGCTCATCTGCGCGTGCCGCTTCATGATCAGGTCATAGGCCGAAATCCGGCCGAGGTCGATGGTCGATACCATCGCGGTCCTCAGTTTGTTCACGTACAGCGGGTTGATGGCCATACCGGGCTTCGCGCCCATCTCCACCGCCTTCTGAGCGAGCAGCCACCAGTAATCCACGTTCTGGAGGTTCTTGGTGGTGTACGTCCCGTTGTGGACCTTGGTGAGGAAGTCGATGTAGATCGTCTCCCAGTGCACCAGTTCACCCGACACCACGAAGTTCGGCGCGAACTTGTACATCGGGGAGTAGTGCGAGAAGCTGGCCAGATTTCTCTTCGCGGCGACCTGGATGACCGTCGGGGAGTCTTCCGTGAACGCAAAGAGATCCGCGCCGGCGGCGATCAGGGCCTCCGTGGCTTCCTTTGCCGCGGGCGGGCTGAACCACTCGTTGATCCAGCGCACGTGCACGCGGGCGGCGGGGTTCGCGGCGCACGCGCCCAGCGCGTAGGCGTCGAGGTGCCGCTTCACCTCAGGGATCGGAAACGCGCCGACGTAGGCGATCTTGTTGGTCTTCGTCAGCGCTCCGGCGGCCAGCCCGTTGAGGTAGTAGACCTGGTAGAAGTCGGCCATGTACGTGGCGCTGTTGGGCGCCCGCTTGAACCCGCTGGCATGCGCAAAGATGACGTTCGGGTACTTCTTGGCAGCGGCGATCGTCGCATCCATGAAGCCGAAACTTGTCGTGAAGATCACCTGGTTGCCGGCGCGCACCAGTTTGTCGATCGACGGACCCGCGTTGCCCTCCGGCACCGACTCGATGTAGCTGGTTTCCAGCCACGGCAGCGCCTTCATGGCCAGCAGGCGCGCCTCGTTGTGGGCATGGGTCCAGCCGTAGTCCCCGATGGGGCCCACGTAGATGAACCCGGCTTTGAGCTTGGTCTGCGCTGTGCCCGTCGCGACGAGCAGCAGCATCAGGGTGATGACCAGCAGTGGCTTGATCAGGCGCATTCTCCGCCCCCTCTCCCCTGGATGAATCGACCTTCCTCGCCCTGGAGTCACCTAGAGTTACGGCCTGCTCGCGCTCACCTCCTTGTGGATTACCGCTCACCTCGCACGTAGGGGATCCCCAACGCCGCCGGGGCCGCGCCGAAGACCCTTGAGGTCCGCCGCGCGGTCAGGGCGAGCACGAGGATCGTAAAGGCGAACGGCATCATCTTCAGCGGTTCCGGCGGGATCCATGCCTGCAGCCGGAACGAGAGGTGGAACAGAGCGCCGAACAGAAACGCCGCCCCCACGGCCCGCAGCGGATCCCAGCCCGCGAAGATCGCCAGCGCGATGGCGATCCATCCCAGACCCGCGGTCATCCCCTCGGTCCACGACGGCCGGTAGGCCACCGACAGGAATCCGCCGGCGATGCCTGCCAGCAGCCCGCCGAAGGCCACGGCCAGATAACGCACGAGGATGACGTTGACGCCCACCGCGTCCGCGGCGGCCGGCGACTCCCCGGCGGAGCGGAGCGCGAGGCCCCAGCGCGTTCGGTAGAGGACGACCCACAAGATCACCGCGAGGACGACGCCCAGCGGGGCGAGGGAGACTTCCGGCAGGGGGTTGTCCAGCGGGATCCCTTCCCATCCGCGGCCGAGCAGGCCCGCCAGGCCCAGGCCCAGCATGGACAGCGCGAGGCCGGACACGTACTGGTTCGCCCGCAGCGTGATGGAGACGAAGGCGTGCAGCAGCGCCGCGACCCCGCCGACGGCGGCCGCGGCGAGCAGGCCGAGGACCGGACTTCCGGTGGTCTGCGCGGTGGCGAAGCCGAAGAACGCGCCCAAGATCATCATCCCTTCCATGCCGAGGTTCACGACGCCCGAGCGCTCGGCGTAGATCTCGCCGAGCGACCCCCACAGTAGGGGCGTCCCGAAGGCGAACCCGCGGATGATCGTGGTCAGGATCAGTTCCATCGCGGTGCGACCTCGTCGCGGGGCATCACCGCGGGCCGCCAGCGCAGGCGGTAGTAGAGCAGCCGCTCGCTGCCGATCAGACAGAACAGGATGAGCCCGTTGAAGACATCGGTGACCCGCGCCGGCATCTGCAGGGTGGCCTTCATCACCTCGCCGGCGCTGTAGACCGTGCCCAGGAAGACCGCGGTGAGGATCGCCGCCACGGGATTGCCCCGCGCCAGCCATGCCACGATGATCGCGGCGTACCCGTATCCTTGCGAGACCTGCCCCGGATCCATCAACCGGTGGTGGATCCCGCCGACCTCGCCGGCCCCCGCCATGCCGGCCAGGGCGGCGGAGATCAGCATGGCGATGAACACGGTGCGAAAGGGACTGATCCCGGCGTACCGCGCCGCGGTCGGGTTCTGGCCCTGCACGCGGATCTCAAAGCCGAGTCTCGTCCGACCGAGCATGAACGCCAGCAGCGCCGCGGCCAGGATGCCAAGCAGCAGCGTCGGCCAGTGGATCGGCGTGCCTGCGATCAGCGGCAGCTGCGCCGCGTCGGGAAATTCGTCGGTGTAGGGAAATCCACGGACGCTGGGACCCTTCCACGGCCCGTAGATGAGCCACTGGACACTGAAAATCGCGATGTAGTTCATCATCAAGGTCGTGATGACTTCGTTGACGTTCAGCCGCAGCTTCAGCAGGGTCGGGATGACGCCCCACGCCGCCCCCGCCACCGCGGCGGCGATGAACATCGCGGGGATGGCCCACGGTCCGTGGATCGGGGAGAACAGCGCGACCCAGGTGGCGCCGACGGTGCCCGCCAGCAGTTGTCCTTCGGCCCCGATGTTGTAAAACTGCGCGCGGAACGCGAGGACCAATCCCACCCCGATCAGCAGCAGAGGGATCCCCGGCCGAAAGATCTCCGGCAGCGTCTGCGGATCGCCCAGCGTGTCGCGGGCGATCGTGGCGTAGGCCTGGATCGGGTTCAGTCCGTAGCCCCAGAAGATCAGTCCGGCGAGAACCAACGCGCCGGCGATCGCGAGGATCGATACCAGCAGGACCCACGAGGCCGGGGGATCGGGCCGGCGTTCCAGGGTCAGTCCACCGAGCGACATCAGAGCCGCTGCCCCGTCATCATCAGGCCGATCGTCTCCCGGTCCACACTGCCCGGCGCGATGGTGCCCATGGTCTGGCCATCGAAGAGGACGACGATCCGGTCAGACAACGTGAGGATTTCTTCCAGGTCTTCGGAGACCAGCAGCACCGCGGCGCCGTCGTCACGCCGGCGCACCAGCAGCGTGTGGATCTGCTGGGTGGCGCCGATGTCCAGCCCGTAGGTGGGATGCATCGCCACGATCACCGCCGGCGTCGTCGACAGTTCCCGCGCCAGGATGAGTTTTTGGACGTTGCCGCCCGATAACAGCCGCGCCGGGGTGGCCGGCCCCGGTGTCGCGATGCCGTACTCAGCGATCATGCGCGCCGCGAAGCCGGCGATGGCGGCGCCGTCGAGCAGCGACCCGCGGGCGAACGGCGGATAGCGGTACCGGTTGAGCACGAGGTTCTCCGCTACCGACATCGGCGGGACGATCCCCATCGCGATCCGTTCCTCCGGGACGTGCGCGACGCCGGACTCGTGCACGATCCGCGGCGAGCGGTTCGTGATGTCGCGTCCTGCCACGCGCACCGTCCCGCGATCGGCAGTCCGCAGGCCGGTCAGGGCGGCGACCAGTTCGCTCTGCCCGTTGCCGGCCACGCCGGCGATCCCGACGATCTCACCGCGGCGGACGGCGATGGACAGACCGCGCACGGCGGGGAGGCCTCGGTCGTTCCGCACGTGCAGGTCGTCGACCACCAGCGCGTCGGCGTCGCCCACCGGCGTGCGCGCCGGCAGCGTGGAGTCTACGTGGCGGCCGACCATCATCTGCGCCAGAGTTCGGCGGTCCGCGTCCGCGGTGCGCACCGTGCCGACCACCCGGCCTCGGCGCAGCACGGTCACCCGGTCGGCGACGGCGAAGACCTCGTCGAGCTTGTGGGTGATGAAGATCACGGCCTGGTCTTCGGTCTTCATCCGCCGTAGCACCGCAAACAGCTGCTCGGCTTCCTGCGGCGTGAGCACGCTGGTGGGTTCATCGAGGATGAGGATCTGCGCCCCGCGCAGCAGGGCTTTGAGGATCTCCACCCGCTGCTGCTCGCTGACCGACAGCTGCCAGATGTGCGCGTGGGGGTCGACGCGCAGTCCGTAACGGTCGCCGAACTCACGGATCCGGTCCTCGACCGGCGGCAGCGGGCGAAAGAAGCGCGTCTCGACCAATCCCAGCGCCACGTTCTCGGCGACGGTGTGCCGCCGGATGAGGAGGAAGTGCTGCGGGACCATGCCGATCCCCCGCGCGATGGCGTCGCGGGGCGACCGGATGTCCGCGGGGACGCCGTCGACGACGATCTCGCCGGCATCGGGCTGGTAGATGCCGTAGAGGATGTGCATGAGCGTCGTCTTCCCGGCGCCGTTTTCGCCCAGCACGGCGTGGACTTCGCCTGCCCGCACGTCCAGGCTCACGCGGTCGTTGGCGAGGACGCCCGGAAACGCTTTGCTGATGTCGCGGACGATCAGGCGGGGCGGGGGACCGGCGGGGACAGGCACATCACGAGCCACAGCGTCCTGCCGGGGATGCATACGGCACGATTCGCCCGGCCCGCGAAGGCTCCTGCCCGCGTGCGTCGAGCGCCCCCGCCCTAGTCGACAGGACCTCCCAGCCGAATGTACGCGAGGGTGAGCGCGATGGTGGCCCAGGCGAAATCCAGCCAACCCGACAGCAAGACCCCGGCATTGGGCACGGCCATCAGCACCGTCCGGAGGATGAGCCGGCCGACCCCCACGATGAGCAGGAGCAGCGCAAAGCGCCACCAGCGGCCGGCGGTGATGCCGCCGCTTACCCGGAACGCCTGCCGCACGCCGGCATTCCCAAGCATCACGGCCTGGGTGACCAGGATCCACCGGATCAGCCACACGAAAAACGGCACGATCAACAGCAGCACCCCGGCCATCAGCCCAAAGAGGTAGAGGATGTTGACGGCCAGCCCCCGGGGAAGCCGGCGAACGGCCCGCCGCAGCGATGCACCCGGCTGGATCGGCCGGCCGACTTCGGCTTCCGCGGCCATGTGACTGGTGGTCTCAGCCGCCAGGGTGAAGATCGGGACAAACGCCAGCGTGATCAGCGCGTACTGCCAGACGGTGCCGGCGATGTTCCCCGACTGAATCTGCTCGAGTTCGAGATGCACGGCACGCAGCGCGGTCACGTAGGCCAGCATGTAGAACACGAATGGGACGAACAGCACCGGCCGCCGGATCGGAAACGCCAGCCCGTCGTACGCGCAGCGGAAGAAGATCGGCAGCGTCCGGGTCCGAGCGGGCAGCGCCGCGGCGGCGGCGGGCGCCGTGGCGGTTGCGCCACTGAACGTCGGCAGTGGGGAGATATCGCCGCTGATGGGCGTGAACACCGGAGCAGTGGCTGCCGGCGACTGCGCGAGGGCAGCGGCGCGGCCCCAGGACACCAGCTGCAGAATCATGGCGATGATGCCGACGGCGACCAGCAGACCGCCCACGGCCCCCACGAGGCCGCCGCCGATCCCGGCGTCATCGAGCAGGACCGCCAGCGTCCGGATCAAGGCGACGTAGGCGGCAATCCAGAGCACGACCAGCGGAGCGCGGATCCAAAACCGCTGGCGTCCGGCGCCGCGGCGAAGCGAGCGGGTCGTCAGGAAGAACACGCCGCCGACGACCGCCAGGATGACCACATCCAGGGCTAATGAGATGAAGGTAGAGGTCTGCATGGGAGGAACGCAGACGTTAACTTTTGGGCGGCATCGGAGAGGTCCTGCTGACCGAGGTGAGAGATGACGGCGCAGCTGCGGCGGTACACGATCAATCGGGGCAAGCTCGGCGAGTTCGTGGCGGCCTGGCGCAACGGCGTTTACCCGCTGCGGACGCGGATGGGCTACCGCATCCAGGCATGGACGATCAAAGACCGCAACGAGTTTGTCTGGATCCTCAGCTACGACGGGCCGGAGGCGTGGGACGCCAAGGAGCGCGCCTACTACGGCTCGCCGGAACGGGCGGCGCTGAACCCGGACCCGGCCCAGT
>JBIOXT010000190.1:0-3644 GCA_044869795.1 bacterium
GCGCGGAGGGCGGCGAGCTCGCGCGCCGCGGCGTCACACTGCCGGCGCGATGGGAAGAACAGGATCGCCGGCAGCAGGCTGTAGTGTTCCAGCGACCGCATCAGCCCGGCCAGCCAGGCCGGCGAGCGCGCGCCGGACGTCAGATGGCCCAGACCGTCGGGCGGCATCAGCCGGCCGCGGCCGTCGACGAGCACCTGGCGCAGCGGCACCGGACGCACGCCTTCAATGATGATGTCGGGTCGGGCCCCGCGCACTTCGGCCAGCCAGGCCGCAATCGCGCGCGAGTTGGGAAACGTCGCCGACAGTAGGAGCAGACGCGTGCGCGCGGGAGCGAACAACAGGATCTCCTCCCACGCCGTGCCGCGTTCCGCGTCGGCGAGGTAGTGCGCTTCGTCGAGCACGATCAGGTCCGGAGCAAGTTTCTCCCCATACAGGGCGTTGCGGAGGATTTCGGTCGTCGCCACCACGATCGGCGCCCGCGCGTTGATGCGGCGCTCGCCGGTGAGCAGGCCGACGAAGTCGGCGCCGTACAGACCGCTGAACCGGTGGTGCTTCTGGTTGGACAGCGCTTTAAGCGGCGTCGTGTACCACGCCGTCCCGCCGCGGGCGAGGATTTCTGCCATCGCCTGCTCGGCGATCCAGGTCTTGCCGCTCCCGGTGGGTGCGACCACGAGCGTGTCGTGCACGCGGATCGCCGCGAGGGCCGCTTCCTGGAACTCGGCCGGAACAAACGCCGACGGCGGAGGAGTCCCGACGTCTTCAAGAATCGCCCGCAGTTTCGCGGACGTAGGTCGGCGAATGGGCTCCCGCGAAACTGTCCTGCTGCGCGCCATGGTGCTGTCTATGATACGGGGGCCTCAGGATGTCTGTCTATGACGTGGTGGTTGTGGGCCTCGGAGCGATGGGCAGCGCGGCCAGCCAGATGCTGGCCCGTCTGGGACTGCGGGTGCTGGGCCTCGAACAGTTCACCCCCGCCCACGACCGCGGCTCCTCACACGGGAGATCCCGCATCATCCGCGAGGCCTACTTCGAACATCCCGCCTACGTGCCCCTGGTCCAGCGCGCCTACGACCTCTGGGACCGCCTGCAGGCCGAGTCAGGCCGGCGGCTGCTGGTGATCACCGGCGGTTTGATGCTCGGACCGCGGGATGGGGAGTTGGTGGAGGGGGCGCTGGCCAGCGCGACGCAGCACGACCTCCCCTATGAGCTGCTGGACGCGGGACGCATCCGCGATCGCTTCCCGGTGTTCCACCCCGATGACCACACCGTCGCCGTGGCGGAACCCCGCGCCGGCGTGCTATTCCCGGAAGCCTGCGTCCGCGCCCAGCTCGACGCGGCGTCGCGGGCGGGGGCCGAACTGCACTTCGAGGAACCTGTGACCGGGTGGCAGCCATCCGGCAGCGGGGTCGAAGTGCGCACCCAACGCGGCCGATACGACGCCGGCCACCTCGTGATTACCGCCGGCTCCTGGGCCCCGCGGATCCTCCGCGACCTCGGGATCCCGCTGACGGTCGAGCGCAACGTGATGTTCTGGTTCGCGCCGGCCCGCCATGCCGACGCCTTCGGCCCGGACCGCTGCCCCATCTGGATGTGGCAGTACGCCCAGGATGCCTTCATCTATTACGGGTTCCCGGCGTTTGGTCGCGAGGGCATCAAGATCGCCCATCACCACAGCGGCGAGGAGTGCACCCCGGAAACCATCCGGCGGGAGGTGACGCCAAAGGAAGTCGAACCGGTCCGCAGCATGATGGCGCGGTATCTTCCCGACGCCAACGGCGCCTTCCTGGCCGCGGTGGCCTGCATGTACACGAACACCCCCGACGGCCACTTCATCATCGACCGCCACCCCGACCATGCCGCCGTCACAATCGCCTGCGGCTTCTCCGGCCACGGCTTCAAGTTTGCGCCCGCCGTCGGGGAGATCCTGGCCGGCCTCGCGACGGAGGGGAAGTCCGATCATCCGATTGACCTCTTCCGGCTCAATAGATTCACTTCTTTACACTAGCGTCTGCCGGTTGGACTCCGTCGCTCAACTATGCTATGATGACGTTGATGACGATGGCGCGCCGACTCCCGCGGCGCGATCCTCTCCGGCTCTTCCACATTCAATCCGATTTTGCCGCGGGCCTGGCTCCTACAGATATAGCGAAAAAGCATGAGCTCCCTGTCCCCGCCGTGCTGCAGATTGTCCGCGGCCGGAAGCGGGATGATGGGCTGCTCGATCCTTTCCAGCTGGCCCATGACGGCACGCGCGGGCGAAGTACGACCCAGATGTACTGGCTGGGCTACATCGCCGCGTGCGGGCGCCTCTACCATCAGGGACCGTCCTCGACGCTGGTCCTGGACGTCGACCGGCGCGATGTCGAGCACGTCCGGCAGTTGATCGAAGATCTGGTGCCCGGGCGCACGTCCTGCGAGTTCTGTGAGAGCAACCAGAATGGGCTGCAGGCGTATATCCGCGACCGCGATCTGGGCACGCTCCTGTCCCAGTGGGGCATCCCCAGCGCCGATCCCACAGAGGGGTCGGTGCCGATCTCGCTCATCCCGGGCTCACTGCTGCCGCACTTCGTGCGCGGCTACCTCGAAGGCAGCCGGAACCTGCCGCCGTTCGGGGGCACCCTGGTGCCGGCGACCATGGCCTCCATCCGCACAGTAGCGATGGTCGGCCCGCAGGAATTCGTGACCGCGCTGGCCGCGGCCCTGCGCAAGCACCTGGCCATCGGTCCGGGGACGATCACCGGGCGCCGGGACAGGTTGAAGATGCTCACATACAAGGGCACGAAAGCCAAGAAGATCGTGCAGTATGCCTACCGCGATCCGACCCGGTCGATTCCCCGCGCGGCGAAGTTCGTCCAGTCCGTCCGCCCTCGATAGGACCAGGAGTTCCCGAACCGCGATTTGGCAGTGCGGAAGACCTTGAACACCCCGAGGTTCCTTCGCAGTGAATCAGCCTCAGTCAGATGAGAGGAGTCTGTGATGGCCGTTAAGAGTTTGTATGTCGGGAACCTGCCGTACGATACCACCGAGCAGGAGTTGCGGCAGATGTTCGAAGCCTGGGGACCGGTCGCCGAGACGCGGCTGATCGCCGAGCGCGGATTCGGGTTTGTCGAAGTTCCTGAGGAGAAGGCCGCCGATGCGATTGCGGGGATGAACGGCAAGGACCACAAGGGCCGTGCCCTCGTCGTCAACGAGGCCCGCCCACGCACACAGCGCGGTCCCGGCGACCGCCGGCCCACGGGCGGGTATGGTGGTCCGCGCGGCGGGCCAGGTGGAGGCGGCTACGGGCGGGACAGTGGCTATGGAGATCGCGGCGGGTACGGTCGGGACAGCGGAGGCTACGGGCGTGACAGCGGTAGCTACGGCCGCGGCGGGCCGGGTGGCGACGGGCGCGGCGGGAAGCGATCCGGCGGCGGGCGCGGCGGCCGCGGCCATCGCTGAACAGGATCACGACGTCATTGCGAAGGCCAGATGGGCCGAAGCAATCCCAGAGTTTGACACGACCGTGTGTGTATGCTAGACTTCTAGTGTCGTCATAGTGCGTTCTGCGAGGGATGCCCAACGGCGTCCCTCGCGCTGTGTATCGCGGGCCTGCTTTGTGGTGAGTTGGTACCGGCGAGACACGCGCAACAGTGCCGGCACCAATT
>JBIOXT010000191.1:0-33574 GCA_044869795.1 bacterium
GTACACTCTCTAACCCATCGTGCGTTTGTAGAAGGGTAGTTTCACAACCACGGCGCGCGCCGCGCGGCCGCGGATTTCGACGTCGAGCGCCGTGCCCGGCTTGGCAATCGCCCTCTCAACATACCCCATCCCGATGCTCTTGTTCACCCAGGGGCCAAACGTGCCGCTGGTCACGGCCCCGACCGGCGCGCCTTCGGCGGCGAGCGGGTAGCCGTGGCGCGCGATCGCGCGGTCGATCACCTCGAAGCCCACCAGTTTGCGCGTCACTCCCCTCGTCTTCTGCTCCTCCAGCGCGGCCCGGCCGGCGAAGTCGCCCTTCTCCCATTTCACCGTCCAGCCCAGCGGCGCTTCCAGCGGTGTCGTCGTTTCGTCGATGTCGTTCCCGTAGAGCATGAATCCGGCTTCCAACCGCAGCGTGTCCCGCGCCCCCAGCCCCACCGGCACCAACCCGTCGGCGCGGCCGGTCTCGATCATCGCGCGCCAGACCGCCGGGGCCGCGTCCCATGGGCAGGCGATCTCAAACCCGTCCTCCCCCGTATACCCGGTGCGGGAAATCAGCGCCCGCACACCCGCCACCTCGACCCCATCCAGCATCATGAACGCGCGCGCCGCGGCCAGGTCCGTGGGCGTCAGGCGCTGCAGGATTGACGGCGCCAGCGGGCCCTGCAGCGCCAGCAGGGCGAACTCCTCCGACCGGTTCAGCGCCTCGGCGCGCCGGGTATGGCCGGCGATCCAGCGAAAATCCCCTTCCGTCGTCGCCGCGTTGACGATCAGCAGGAAGCGATCACCCTCCAGACAGAACGCGGTGAGATCGTCGAGTATCCCGCCGTGCGGCGCGCACATCGGCGAGTACAGACCTTCCCCCGGACCCAGCCGCGCGACGTCGTTGGTCAGCAGCCACTGCACGGTCTCACGGGCCCCGGGACCGGCGACTTCCACTTCTCCCATGTGGGACACGTCGAACAGGCCGGCGCGCGTGCGCACCGCGCGGTGCTCTTCCACGATGCCGGCGTACTGCACCGGCATCTCCCACCCTGCGAACGGCACCATTCGCGCTCCCGCGGCGAGGTGCTCGTCGTAGAGACTCGTGCGCCGGAGCCCAGCCACACCGGGACCTGAGGCCCGTGGGCCTTTGGCCCACGGCCTGGGGCTTGAACTGGTCATGGCTTTCCCGTTTCCCGGTTCCCGGTTCCCGGTTCCGTCAGTTCCCGTTCCCGCTGGCGCAGCAGGCTCACGACCTCGTCATCGTCGGTTTGACCGAAGTCGATGTAGAACTGGCCGACCGCGTAGAAGATCGTCGGCGTGTGCAGGCAGACGACATCGTCGGCCTCATCCCGCAAGCGCATCACCGTGTCCGCGGGGGCCACCGGAATGGCGGCGACGACTGCGGCAGGACCCATGCCCCGCACCGCGCGCAGGGCCGCGATCATCGTCGAGCCCGTGGCGATCCCGTCATCGGCGACGATGGCGGTCGCGCCGGCGAGGGACGGCGACGGGCGCTCACCGCGATACGCCACCATCCGGCGGCGGATCTCTTCCAGCTGCTCGGCGGTCTCCTCGCGCAGGTAGAAATCGCTCACACCCAGGTTGGCGATGAGGGGCGCGTCAAGGAAGACGGTGCCGTCATAGGCGACCGCGCCGACCGCGAGCTCGGGATTGTGCGGCGCGCGGAGCTTGCGAGGAACGACGACGTCGAGGGGCGCACCCAGACCGCGGGCCACCTCGTACCCCACGACCACGCCGCCGCGCGGGATCGCCAGGACGACGGGCCGGCGGTCACGGTATCCCCGCAGCACCGCCGCCAGCTGTCGTCCCGCATCCCGTCGGTCCTGGAAGATCACGGCCCTACAGTCCCAAGCGCCCCGCGACGGTCCGCAGCGCGCCGAGCACGAACTCGATGTGCTCGTCCAGCGGCACCCCCAATTCGTCCGCGCCGCGGAGGACGTCCTCGCGGTTCACGCCCCGCGCGAAGGCTTTGTCTTTCATCTTCTTGCGCACCGCGGCGGCATCGACTTCGGCGAGCGTCTTCCCCGGACGGACCAGCGCCACCGCCGTGATCAGCCCGACCAGCTCGTCGACGGCGAACAGCGTGTGCTCCATCGTCGACCCGCGGGCGACGCCGGAGTAGTCCGCGTGCGAGAGCATCGCGCGGGTCCAGCTCTCGGGCACCCCGCGCCGCCGCAATTCGTCGACGCCGACAAACGGGTGGCCGGATTCCTGCGACGGATGGCGCTCGTAGTCGAGATCGTGGAGCAGCCCGACGGCGCCCCAGACCTCCTCGTCTTCGCCGAACTTCCGCGCATACGCACGCATCGCCGCTTCCACGGCGATCATGTGCCTGCGCAGGTTTTCACTCTGGATCCATTCGCAGACGAGGACCCAGGCGTCCTCGCGGGTCATACGAGGACTGTTCCCGCGGCCGGGGTTGGTTCCCTACTCTAGGAGCGCTCGGCGACCGTGACGCTCATCTCCGCGACGGCGCCGGCGCGGACGAGGCGGACCGGAACCGGTTTGCCGATCGCGTCGGGTCCAAGGCGGCTGAGCACGTCATCGAGGTGCCGCACGGGGGCGCCGGCGATGGCCACCAGCACGTCGCCGAGGACCAGACCGCTCCGATCGGCGGGGCTGCCCGGCTCGACGGAGACGATGATCACACCGGTGCGCTGGCCCAGCTGCTCCCGCAGCGCGGCGGGGAGGCGAACCGGATGGGCCCCGATCCCCAGGTAGCCGCGGCGCACGCGGCCGTGCGTGAGCAGCATCTCGACGACCCTCCGCAGCGTCGCCGCGGGCACGGCGAGCGCCGTGCGGCGGAGCAGTCCGGCCGTGTTCATGCCCAGCGCATTCCCGGCCGCATCGAGCAGCAGGCCGCCGGAGAACCCGAACGCCATGCCGACATCGGTTTCGAGGTAGCGATCGAACTCGCCGCCGGTCGGAGCGCGCCACGCGTCACCCAGCGCGCTGATGATCCCCAGGCGCGCGCGCACCGTCTTGCCGGGGCGCGCCAGCGCGAGCACGAGATTCCCGACCTTCGCGGTGCCGCCGTCGGACCACGGGGCCGGCGCGAGACCGGCGCCCTGCGCCCGGAGCACGGCGATATCGGTCGTGGGATCGCGGCCGACCAGCGTCGCTGCCACGGACTCCCCCGACGGGAGGCCGATCTGGACGTCTTCTTCGCGTTCAACCGCGTGATCGGCCGTGATGATGGCGCCGTCGGCGGACCACACCACTCCGCTGGACGGCATCCGGTGCCGTGCTTCAACCCGCACGACCGACGCGGCGCGGTCGGCCGCGACCTTCGACAATTCATCCGATACACTAGCCAACATGGACATAACGTCTGCTCCTCAGTCGCAATGAGATGGTCATCCCTCGGTCCCATGATCGCGTGATTCCATCGCAACGGCCTCACCCATTCGGCCGGGGAAGGATCGGAAGAGCGGGCAGGTCAGAGGATGAGCAGACCTGATCGGGCCGCGCGCGTGACGGCCTCCGTGCGGCTGTGGGCGTCGAGTTTGCCCATGATCGCGGTAATGTGGAACTTCACGGTGTGCTCGCTGATGGCCAGCCGCCGGGCAATGGTCTTATTGGGCAGGCCTTCGGCCATCAGCCGCAGGACGTCGAGTTCCCGCGGGGTGAGATCCTCAAAGACAGGCTGCTCGGCTCTCCGCCCGATCGGCTCGTCGTGCGCGCGGACAGTTGGTTCGCTGACCTGGAGGCCCGCCGCAACGGCCGCCAGGGCCGCGGCGATCCGCTCGCCGGATGCGTCGCGGTGCACATACCCCGCAGCGCCGGCGGCCAGTGCCACGCCGCCCAGTCCCCTGTCCGCCAGCAGCACCAAGACCGGCGCGTTGAACGCTTCCAGCGCGGCGATGTGCTCGCCGAACACCCCGCTCCCACGACCGAGATCGGCAACAATCACGTCGGGGCCGGCCGCCAGCGGAACGGAACTGCGCTGGTCCAGACCGATCTCACCGATCACCTCACAGCCGGGCTGGGCCAGCAGCAGGGCGCTGAGGCCGGCCCGCGCCAGCGGATCATCGGCGGCGACCACCACGCGCAGGGCTTCTCGTGCCTCTACACCCACGCACTCTTCTCCCAGTTATCCCGCAGCGCGGGTGGTGCGATCCACCGTGGCAGCGGCATCACCAGTCTCCGCGACAGTGCGTAGGCATAGGGTTCGTACATCTTTCTCAATTCGGCCAGACGCGCGTCGGCATCGGATCCCTGGCGGAGCCGGACCCCGGCATCAGCCAACAGCGCCCGCAGCTCAACCAGCTCCTCCGGCGGGAGGCGGTCCTGCTCCGGCCCCCGAGGCGGGGTGTTCAAGACCTGGCATAGATCGACGAGCGCGTGGCGCGCAATCGCAAACGTCAGCCAGGCCTCGCGCCGCGCGGCTCCGTCGATGCCGACCAGCACGAGGGCGCAGGTATCGAGGATGGCGGTCAATCCGGCCAGCCACGACTGATTGCCGTGCTGCGAGCGGAACCCGGCCAGAATGGGGTACGAGATGTGGCTCTCCATCAGGTCGGCGGTCCACTGCTCCCAGCGCGTGAGAAATCCGCTCAGCGCCCCGAGATCCTGCCACCGTCCCAGACGGCTGAGCAGCGCCCCGGCGGTGGGCGGCGACCCGGCCCACTCGTCGAGCATCGACACCTCCGTCTCTCGCCGGGCGAAGGACTGGTAGAAGACCGGCAGATAGCCGAAAGCCAGCGCCAGCAGGGCAAATCCCAACCCGGCTTCGACAACGGTCAAGAAGCGGCCGGTGCCGGTCGTCGGTGCAATGTCCCCCAGCCCCAGTGTGAACAGCGTCGTGCCGCTGAAATACAGCGTGGTCACGAAGCTCGTCCGCGACTCCGGCGCGGCGAGGTGGGCGCCCAACCCCCAATGCATCATCGCAAAGCCGAGGATCAGCCCACCCGCCCACGTCGCCAGCAGCAACATCAGCGACAGCGGCGCGTAGAGACTGAGGAAACTCTCGCGCCGTCTGGGATTGCGCACGCCCCGCAGCCCCAGCGACCACAAGAGCCAGAGCAGGCGGATCTGGATCACGGTCAGGCGCGCGCGGCGGACCACGCGCCGCGGAAGGACCACCGCTTCAAAGGCGTCCCAGAGGATGAGAACGACCAGCAGTGCGCCGGCGACAGCGACCAAGGATGTCATTTGACCAGTCGAACGGCCCGCTGGAAAACGGTATTCCGGGCTGTTACTCCAGCGGGGGAAACCCCTGCAGGGCGCGCACGTACATGATCTGCCCAATGTGGTAACTGTCATGGGGCAGGTGGTAGACGAGTCGATCGAGCGTCTGGGCGCTCTGCATCGCCGCCAGCATCTTTTGGTGAGACTCCGCAAAGCGCGCCCGCGTTTCCTCCCATGCCCGTTCGCTCACGTCGTCGGGCTCTTCCCAATTCCGCCGATCGACCTCATCCTGGGTCGGCCTGTCGCCGGCCGCCAGGCGCAGCGTGTACTCCTGCCAGAACATGATGTGGCTAACGATCTGCCAGATCGAGTGCCGCGCAGGGTCCGGCTTCCACGCCGCCTGTCGGGCGGACAGACCGTCAACCGCGCCGCGCCAGGACGCGAACCAGATGCCTTCGGTCCACGCCTCCGTCCACATCCGCACCAACGTCTCGCGGTCCATCGCTGTCTACTCTGTTGCGGGAGGCGGACTAGACCGTTCGGTTCGCTCACGGGTAGCCGTCTGGGCCCTGACCTTCAAATCGCGGATCTGTGCAACGGTCGTCGAGATGCGGTCGAAGAGATCCCCCTGCGCCTCCACCCCCGCCTGCATCAGCCAGGCCGCCGCCGCGCTGCGAGTGGCAAACGCACCCGATTCGATGAGCAGATCGAGGGCGCCGACCAGCTCCCGGCTGATACGAACGCCAACCACATGGTCCCTCATAGCAGCATTTGTGGGCCCACTCTGCCGTTTCGTCTTGTTACGAGTAAACTATATCATGAATGACATGTTATCTAAACATTATAGTCCTGTAATGGCGTCCAGGATCCTCTGGAGGTCCTC
Source organism: bacterium (assembly GCA_044869795.1). Lineage (GTDB taxonomy): Bacteria > Sysuimicrobiota > Sysuimicrobiia > Sysuimicrobiales > Kaftiobacteriaceae > DASXUC01. The sequence goes on from JBIOXT010000191.1 coordinate 6,020, forward strand.
CTCAGAGTAGAAATCGATGGCAATCGCTCCGCGGGTTCTCGTCCCCTGAAAGCTCACTTTCGTTCCGAGCCGCCGTGACAGATCGCCGGCGATAGCGTCGAGTTCAGGGTCCTGGAGCCGCCCGTGGCCCTTCGGGCCTATTTCACGTGAAATAGCGCCCCTGGCGAGCCTCTCTGTTTCCCTCACCGAAAGCCCGCGCCGCTCGACCCTCTCCCATAGTCTCACCCTGGCCGCGTCTCCCTCGACGCCGAGGATCGCTCGGGCATGGCCTTCTGTGATCCGCCCGGCCTCAAGACTGGCCTGGATCTGCGAGGGAAGGGTGAGGAGCCTGAGCGCGTTGGCCACCGAAGGCTGGCTCTTGCCCACCTGATCTGCGACCTGCTCCTGGGTCAAGTGGAACTCCTCGACCAACGCCCGGTATGCTCTCGACCGTTCCATGGGGTTGAGATCTTCGCGCTGAAGGTTCTCAACGAGTGCCAGCTCGAGGGCTTCCCGGTCACCCATCTGCCGGATGACGACGGGCACCGACGAGAGTCCGGCCGCCTCAGCGGCTCGCCAGCGCCGCTCGCCGGCGACAACTTCGTACCCATCACCGGCCGGTCTGACCACGATGGGTTGGAGAACACCGTGTTTGCGAACGGATTCGGCCAATCCTGCCAGCTCCTCCGGATCGATCGCCTGCCTGGGCTGGAACGGGTTGGCCCTCAGCGTCGACACTGAGACCTCCCGGGGGATAAGATCGCGTGGCTCCGCACCCGGGATGAGGGCCCCGAGGCCGCGGCCCAGGCCTCCCCTACGCTTTCCTGGATCACTCAACGGCGGCGGGCTGCCCGGCACGGCTTCTTACCTCCTCTGCCAAAGCGGTGTATGATTGCGATCCCCTCGAAGCCGGATCATACGTCACGGCCGGCTGGCCGAAGCTCGGCGCTTCCGCAAGCCGCACGCTCCTGGGAATGATCGTCTGAAAGACCTTGCCTCCGAAGTGCCTGCGCACCTCCGCGGCCACCTGCTCTGAGAGGTTCGTCCGGGAATCGTACATCGTCAGCAGGATGCCGGCGATTTCCAGGCGGGCATTGAGCTGGGGCCGGATCAATTCAATCGAATCGACGAGTCTGGCCAGCCCTTCCAGCGCGTAGTACTCGCACTGAATCGGAATGATGACCTCGTCGGCGGCGACCAGGGCGTTGACGGTCAGCAGCCCCAGCGACGGGGGGCAGTCGATCAGGACGAGTTCATACCAATCCCGCACGCCCCGCAGGGCCTCGCGGAGGCGGAACTCGCGCGAGGGAAGCCCCGCCAGCTCCACCTCACCTCCGGCAAGATCGATCGAGGAGGGAGCCAGGTCCAGCCCGAGGACCTGAGTGGGGAGGAGGACGGATTGCAGCATCAGCCCGTTGATCAGCACATCGTAGATGGACGTGTTGACATCCGTGCGGCTGATGCCAACCCCGCTGGTGGCGTGTGCCTGGGGATCGAGGTCTGCCAGGAGGACGTGGACGCCGCCTAACGCCAGAGCCGCTGCCAGGTTGACGGCTGTTGTCGACTTGCCGACCCCGCCCTTCTGATTGGTAATCGCGAGGACGCGGCCCATACTACCAAACCCTCATTCGGTACCACCGGTGGCTATCCTCCGATTGGCGCGCGGGCCTCTACCTGAGGGGAGACTTCGAGATTTGCCGGGGATACGCCGCCGGTGTCGACGATACCTTGCGAAGTGAGACGATGGATCTCCGCTCGCCTCCAGGGAGTGCGACCGACACCGTCGGGAAGAGTTCGCCTCCCAGCGCGCTCAGGATCCGGGTGGCGGCCGACACCTCGCCGGCGACGGCGGGGCCTTTCAGCAGGACAGCGAGACCGCCCACCTTCACCAATGGCAGCGTCAACTCGGACAGGCGGGGGAGGGCCGCGACGGCCCGCGCGACGGCTATGTCGAACTGCTCCCGGAACCGGGGATTTCTCCCGGCGATCTCGGCCCGCTCGCGCACGACTGAGCAGCGCAGGTCCAGCTCCCCGACGGTGAGTTCCAGAAATGCCGCCTTGCGGCCGTTGGCCTCGAGCAGGACGACCTGCAGGTCGGGCCGCGCAATCGCCACCGGAACGCCCGGAAACCCCGCGCCGCTCCCGACGTCGATCACCGCCGCGCCGCGAGGAAACGAGATGCGCAGACACAGCAGTGAGTCGACGAAGTGCAGCCGGACGACCTGCAGGGGATCGACCAGCGCGGTCAGGCGCGCGCGCGAGTTCCAGTGTGCGATCAACTGTTGGTAGCGGAGCAGCAGCGCGATCTGGGGCTCGGTCAGGGGGACGCCGACGGCGGCCGAGTCGGCGGCGAGCGCCGCGGCGAGATCAGCCCTCAACGGGCTGGCTGCGCGGGGTCACGACGACGTGGCGGTTCTCGCCCTCACCGCGGCTGAACGTCGTCACGTGCGGGTGGTCCGCCAGCGTCGTGTGCACGATCCGGCGCTCGCGCGGATCCATCGGGGCCAGCGCAATTTCGCGCTGCTCCCGCAGTGCGCGCTCGGCCATCCGGTGTGCCATCTCTTCCAGGGTCAAGCGGCGGCGGTCACGGTATCCTTCCACATCGACGGCGATGCGGGCCCGCACGCCCGCGCTGCGCGCAACCATCACTCCCAGCAGGAGCTCTACGGCTTCCAGCGTGCTGCCGCGGTGACCGATCAGCGCCCCGAGGTTCTGGCCGCGGATTTCCACCGATACGATGCCTTCCTGCTCGCGGGCGTGCACGCTGGCGGCAAACCCCATCAGGCGCAGCAGCCGCTCGGCAATGTGGTGGGCCACGGCGGCCGGACTGGCGACAAGGCTGACACGCACCCGCGCGTCCCGGGCACCAAGGCCCAGCATGCCGCGCGTCCCGGGATCGATGACCTCGACGGTCACGTCCTCGCGCGAGGCCCCCAGGGCGTTCAGCGCCCGATCGACCGCTTCATCAACCGTCTTGCCCGTCTCTTCGACGGCCTTCATCTCACGCATGCCCTGTCAGCGCTTCTTCGCGCCTTTCGGACGCTGCGACAGCACCGTCGGAGCCTTCGCGGGTACCGGACCGGCCCCATCTCCCGCCGGCGCGGCGGGCGCGAGCAGCGGCTTGACCGCCGTTGGCAGACCGACCACGATGAAGTACTCCAGGATGTACGCCAGCGTCGAGGTGATCCAGTACAAGGAGAGCCCGACGGGGAACGCCGTGGCGAAGTACATCACCATCAGCGGCATCAGCAAGAACAGCTTTGCCTGTTGTGGGTCGGTGATCGCCATGCGCTGCTGGAAGAACGTGGTCGCGCCGACGGCGAGCGGAAAGATCGCCAGGAGCGGGTTGTGCAGCATGTTGGCGAAGCTCGGAATGGCTTCCAGCGAGAACCCCAGGAACATCGCGCCGTGAAAGATCCCCTGCCGGCGCAGCACCGCGAACAGTCCGTACAGCACGGGGAGCTGCACGAGCATCGGCAGGCAGCCGCTGAGCGGGTTCACCCCGTTGGCCCGGTAGAGATTCATCATCTCGACGTTCATCTGCTGGGGGTTGTCTTTGTACTTCGCGCGCAGGACATTGATCTGCGGGGTCAGCGCCTGCATCTGCTTCATCGAGCGCAGCTGCCGGCGGGTCAGCGGATGCAGGACCATCTTGATGGCCAGCGTCAACAGGATGATGGCGGCGCCGGCGCTGCCGGTCACCCTGATGAAGAACTCCAGCACCTGCCACAGGACATCCGCGATCGCGTTGATCACTGGTCTAAACTCCCCCTAGTCCGCATTCTTGGTCAAGGTACCGGATCGTAGCCGCCAGGATGAAATGGATGGCAGCGCAGCACCCGCCGTGTGGCCAGCATCGCCCCGCGCCACGGCCCGTGGCGCTGGATCGCCTCCACGGCGTAGGCGGAACACGTCGGGTAGAACCGGCAGGTCGGCGGCGTATACGGAGAGACAAAGCGCTGGTAGCCTCGGATCAGCAGCACCAACACGCGTTCCATCATACCGGCCGGCTCGAGATTCCTGCCTCTGTCAGCGCGCGCCGGAGCGACGCAATCAGTTCCAGAAAGGATGCGCCGGCCGCGTTCGCGCGAGGCGTACACACGACATCGATACCCATCGGCAGCCCGCCCTCAAGGTCCCGCATCGCTTCCCGCAGCCGCCGGCGCAGGCGGTTGCGTCGCACGGCATTGCCAAACCGCCGTCCAACCGTCACCCCGATGCGCCGCATGCCCACTCCATTCGGCCGCACGTAGACGACGGCGAACTCGCCGATCCCGCGCGCCCCTTCCCGGAAGGTTGCCTTGAACTGCTCGCTGGTGAGGGACCGCGCGGTCAAACGGTCAGGCGGTGCCGGCCCTTGGCCTTGCGCCTCTTCAGCACCGTCCGACCCCCCGGGCGGCGCATGCGGCTGCGAAATCCGTGCGTTTTCTTCCGGCGATGTGCCTTCGGCTGGTACGTGCGCTTCACAGATGCCTCCCGCGGAGAGTCGGCTTCCACTATAACATATGAGAAATCGCCGCCGGGAGCCCACAGCGGGAGTGGACAAACTGGGCACAACGGCCCGCGCTGTCCACATCTTTCACACCTCAGCCTGTCAGGCCGTGCCCGCCGGGCGGGGCACCGGCGGGTGAGGCGGTGGTGGATACGCCGCCATTATCCACAGGGTTCTGCACAGCTGTGGGTAAGTCGCCCGCCCCCGCGTCCAGCGAGGCGTTTGCGCACTGACGTTCGGCAGGACAGTCCGCCGATGCAATCGAACTTCCCTGCGCTTCCCCAGAACTGTTGTCCACAATTGTGGTCATCACGCGGCCGTCCCTGGCCGGTCATGGAATTGGCGCCGCCGGGCGACCGGTCGTAGGAGTTGTGGAGATGGCGGATAAGTTACGAGTCCATCGCGCAGGGCAGGCATGGCAGTGATCCCGGACTTTCCGCGGCCGGCGGGCCCGCAACAGGGCGCTGCATCCGGAAGCGCATCTGAGCCCGAGGTCCGCGTGGCCGTCTACGACACCCCGCTCGCCAGCCCGCGCGTCGTTTCGATCCGGGCAACGGATTTCCATGAATTCGTCGGCGACCTGGCGGCACGCACGTACAACTATTCCCGTGAGCGCGGCGGGCGTATTCCGTTTGTCGTGATCCGTGAAATCGTCGAGAACCTCATCCATGCGACCTTCGCCGGAGCCGTGATCAGCATCCTCGACGGCGGGAACACCATCCGCATCTCCGACCAGGGTCCGGGGATCGCCGACAAACTCCACGCGCTCCTTCCGGGATTCACAACCGCCACGCCGGAGCTCCGGCGGTTCATCAAAGGCGTCGGATCCGGACTGCCCGTGGCGAGGGAAACGCTCGCCGTGATGGGCGGGGCCATGTCCATCGAGGACAACCTGGTGCGCGGTACCGTCGTCACCCTGCGCCTCGGACCGGAACCCGCCGCCCGCCCGGCCATTCCGGCGCGGGTCGAACCGTCACGTCCCCGCCACGAGTTGACCGCGCGGCAGAAAAAGGTCCTGCTGCTGATCGCGGAACTCGGTGCGGCCGGCCCCTCAGAGGTCGCCAAAGCCCTGGAGATGAGCCAGAGTACCGCCTACCGCGAACTGCAGCTGCTGACCAGCGCAGGGCTCATCGCCACCAAGCGGTACGGCAAGCGCACCCTTACCGAAGAAGGCATCGCTTCCCTCGACAGCGTGTTCTTGGACTAAATACCCGGCGGGCGAACGGGCAGGAGGCCATCATGGTCATTAACGCATCATCGGCAACACAGGCCACGCAGGTGTGGCAGGAGGCGCTGCGGCGGATCGAGCCGCGGCTGAGCAAACCCAGCTATGAATCGTTTGTGAAGGCCATGGCGCCCATCACCCTCACCGACGGTGTGTTTGTCTTTGCCGTCCCCACGCGCCTCGCCAAAGAGTGGGTGGAGACGCGGTATGCGGGTTTGATCCATGGTGCGCTGCAGGAAGTGCTCTCCCGCGACGTCGCGATCCAGGTCACGGTATCCCAGGAGGCGGCGCCTCCGCTTCCGGCCGCGGCCCCCGCACAGCGGACCCCCGAGGGGCTGCCGCTCAGCGCGAAGTACACGTTCGATACGTTCGTAATCGGCTCGGGCAACCGATTCGCCCATGCCGCCGCGCTGGCCGTCGCCGACGCTCCGGCCCGTGCCTACAATCCGCTCTTCATCTACGGCGGCGTCGGCCTGGGGAAGACGCACCTGCTGCAGGCTATCGGCCACCACGTCGTCCACCGCCACCACCTGCACCGCGTCGCGTACATCAGCAGCGAGAAGTTCACCAATGAACTGATCAACGCAATCCGCGACGACCGCACGCTGGACTTCCGCAGCAAGTACCGGAATGTGGACGTCCTGCTCATCGATGACATCCAGTTCCTCGCCGGCAAGGAACGGACCCAGGAAGAGTTCTTCCATACGTTCAATACGCTGCACGAAGCGAACCGGCAGATCATCATTACCAGCGACCGGCCGCCGAAGGAGATCCCGACGCTGGAAGATCGTCTGCGCTCCCGGTTCGAGTGGGGCCTCATCGCCGACATTCAGCCCCCCGACGTGGAAACGCGGATCGCGATCCTGCGGAAGAAGGCGGAACTCGACGGCACCGGCGTTCCCGACGAGGTCGCGGAGTTCATCGCCCAGCGGATTCAATCCAACATCCGTGAGCTGGAGGGGGCGCTGGTGCGCGTGGTGGCCTATGCGACGCTGACCCGGGCGACGATCACGGTTGACCTTGCCGCCGAGATCCTGAAAGAGCTTCTGCCGTCCGGCAGCGGCCGTCCGCTGTCGATCCCAGTGATCCAGAAGGCGGTCGCCGAACACTGGGACCTCCGCGTCGAGGAAATGCGGGCCAAGCGGCGGACGAAGGGGGTCGCCTTCCCCCGCCAGGTCGCGATGTACCTCTCGCGCGAGCTGACCGACGCGTCACTCCCTCGGATCGGCGAGGAGTTCGGCGGGCGCGACCACACCACCGTGATGCACGCGTGCGAGCGGGTGAAAGAGGAGCTCGCGCGGGATGCCAACCTCGCTGCGCGGATCAAAAAACTTGTCGAGAGTCTGCGCGCCGGGCTGTAACCGACCGACGCCGGTTGTGGATGCTGGGGACAGATACGCGAGTCTTATACCAAGCATACCCACACCGGCAAAGGCCTGTTATCGTTAGACCGAATACCATCCATCCACTCTATGCACACGCGTATTACGACTACGACGAATTTGTATTAATACTGAATAAGAACACTGCCGGAGGATTGTTATGTGGGTAACGTGCGCGCAGACAGATCTTTCACGAAGCGTCCAACTGGTAGGGCGCGCAATTTCAACGCGCACAACCATGCCCATTCTCGGCAATATCCTGTTGGAAACGCAGAAAAATGGGCTCCGGCTGACGGCCACAGATCTGGAGCTGGCGGTCCAGGTCGATTTACCGGCGGACGTGCAGGAGGGTGGACAGATTACGCTGCCGGCGCGAATTTTCACCGAGATCGTGGGAAACCTACCCGAAGCTCCGGTGGCGTTGAGAACAGAGAAGAACTCAACGCAGGCTGAGATCACGTGCGAGAACAGCGTATTCGAGATCCTTGGCCTGCCCGCTGATGACTTTCCCTCTATGCCGGACAACACGCCCGAGTCGATGGGAACCCTCGATGCGGAGACCGCGCGGATGATGATCCGGCAGACGATTTTCGCGGTGTCGACGGATGAAACACGTCCGTTCCTGACCGGGGTCTATGTGACGATGGAAGACAACGAGGTCCGGTTTGTCGCCACCGACGGCGGGCGGCTGGCGCTGCGCAAGACGACGCTGCCGGCCGCGGCGAAGCAGAAGGTCGGCGTGATCGTCCCGGCCAAGGCGCTGCAGGAGCTGAACCGCGCGCTCGCCGCCGTCGAAGGCGATGTCGAACTCTCGACGGCGGGGAATCAACTGCTGTTCGCGGTGCCGGGGCTGCGGCTGTACTCGCGGTTGATCAGCGGCCAGTTTCCCAACTATCAGCAGGTCATCCCGCAGGATTTCAAACAGCGCGTGCGGGTCGACACCGATCGCTTCCTGCGGGCCGTGCGGCGCGTCTCGATCACCGCCAGGGACTCCGCGAACGTCGTACGCTTCAACGCCGGCGGCAAGAAGATGACGATTACGTCCAACACGCCGGAAGTGGGCCGCGCGCGGGAAGAGATCGACGTCGTCGCGGAGGGGGAGACCGTCGAGGTGGCGTTCAACGCCCGGTACCTTATCGATTGTTTGAACAACATCGATGCCGACGAGCTGTCCCTCGAGTTGACCGGACCGCTCAGTCCCGGTGCGATCCGCCCGGCCGCCCACACCGACTACGTGTACGTGCTCGCGCCGGTGAGAGTGTACGGCTAAACTTCGCACGCGACCGATTCTCATCAGGACACAGACGATCGGCCTCGGGGCCTTCCTCAAATGGGCTCAGGCGGTTTCCACCGGCGGCGAGGCGAAACAGGCGCTCGCCGTCGGACGGGTGCAGGTCAACGGGACCCCGGAAACCCGCCGCGGCCGGCAGCTCCATGACGGCGACCGCGTTCGGTTCGGTGCCGAGGAGTTCGTGGTACGCTATGAGCCGAAGCGTTCAGACCGCCGATGCGATTGACCCGCCTGCGCCTGGTTCAATTCCGCAATCACGTCCGCACTGAAATCACGCCGGGCGCCGGCATCAACCTGTTTGTGGGCGCCAATGCCCAAGGCAAATCCACGCTGCTGGAAGCCGTGCAGGTCGCGGCGACGGGCCGCTCGCACCGCAGCGGGCGCGATCTCGAACTGATCCACTGGGGCGATACGTGGAGCCGTGTGCGCGCACACACGCAGCGGCGCGACCGCGAAGAGGAAATCGATGTCGGCCTGCGTACCGACATCGTCGGCCAGCCGGCCGGCCGGGCGGCCAAGGAGTTCCGGGTGAACGGCGTTCCGGTGAGTCGCGGCGACGTGTTTGGACACCTGCTGGTCGTAACCGCCTCGCCGATCGACGACCTCATCGTTACGGGTGCACCGTTCTTCCGGCGCCGCCTGCTGGACCTGCTGCTGTCGCAGCTCAGCCCGGCCTACTACTACGCGGCGCAGCGATACGGCCGGGTCCTGGTTCAGCGCAACCGTGTCCTGCGGGGGCGCCGGGCCCAAGACCTCGCGGGCTGGGATGAGCAGGCGGCAGTGTTGGGGGCGTCGTTGATTGCGCGCCGGCGTGACGTCGCCTCGCGGCTGGCGGCGTCGGCGCAGACGATCTACGCGCAGCTCTGCGGCGGGCGGGAAACGCTCGCCCTGGAGTACGCCCCAGGGTTGCCGGGTCGGACTGAGGACGAACTCTTTGACGCAGCGATGAAGGCATTCGAGAACCGCCGCGCCGCGGAACTCGCCCGCGGGGTGACGCTGGTAGGACCGCATCGCGATGAGCTGCGGCTGCTGCTGGATGGACGCGAGCTTCGCGTCTACGGATCGCGGGGACAGCAGCAGATGGCGATGCTGGCCGTCAGGCTGGCGGAACGCCGGCTGCTCGCGGAGGAGACCGGCGAACAGCCCGTGCTGCTGATGGACGACGTGCTGATGGCGCTGGACGAGGTGCGCCAGCAGTACCTCTTGGACCACTTGCAAGACGGGCAGTCCCTGCTCACCGTGACCACGCTGGCGACGCTGCTGGTCTCGCCGGCGGCGGCGACGGTGTTCCAGGTCACGGGCGGGGCGGTGGAGGCGCGGCGTGCTCACACATCTTAGAACCATCCTTCGCTCCGCCGCGAAATCGCTGGGCGTGGAGCGGGCCGCCTACGCGGCACTGGCCGAGGAGCTCTGGCCGGAGGTCGTCGGCGCGGAGGCCGCGGCGGCCACGCGGGTCACCGGGCTGCGCGCGGGCGTCCTCCTGGTGGACGCCCAGCCGGGAATGTGGGCGCAGGAACTGTCGGCCCGGCGCTCCCAGCTGGCGGCGAGCCTCAACCACATCCTCGGCGAAGCGATCATCAAGGAAATTCGGATCCGCCAACACGCATTTCATCCGCGACCGTCCACGCCGGCCCCGAGCACTCCGGCGCGTCCCGCCGCCGAGCTGAGCGCAGGTGATCTGGCAGCGATCGAGCAGGCCGCCGCGGAAATCGAGGACCCGGAGCTGCGCGAGATCACGCGGCGGGCCATGATCAGCCAGGCTCGGTGGCGCCACAGACAGGGGGACCCGGGACCCGGGACCGGGGACTGAAACCCATGTACGTGCACCTCGGCGGCAATCAGGTGGTGGCGATCCGGGACGTTGTCGCGGTCGTAGACAGCCGGGCTCTGGGGCAGTCAGAGATCAACCAGGAGTTTGTGGATCTGGCAAGGAAAGGCCGACGGATCCACGGCGGGGACCAGCCTGCGGAGTGGAAAGCCCTGGTGGTAACGGTCGACGGTATCTATCCTTCAGGGATCTCCGCGGCCACCCTCGCCAGGCGAATGACGCACTTTCGGCAAAGTGCAGCATCCTGGGAGGCCGAAACATAAGGCAGGACAAGGGGTTTGCGCGTTTGACGGGTCCCAGACCCCGTGATAAACTGAGTTGTGCTGCATTTGCACCGGCCTACGCGCAATTCTAGGCCCGAATTTCGAAGGAAATGCCGCTAATCTCGAGGAGGGGGCGCCGCCTTGGCGGCCCCCTCCGTGTGTCGATAAGCCATCGGCTTGGCGCATAAAGGGAGACACCCATGGCGACGGACCAAACGACGACCCCCTACACCGCAGAGCAGATTCAGGTCCTCGAAGGGCTGGAAGGCGTCCGCAAGCGCCCCGCCATGTACATCGGCAGCACCGGCCCCGACGGGCTGCACCACCTGCTGTTCGAGGTGGTCGACAACTCGGTCGATGAGGCGCTGGCCGGCCGCTGCGACGAGATCGACGTCGTCCTCCACAAGGACGGCAGCGCGTCGGTCAGCGACGACGGCGCCGGCATCCCCGTCGATACCGTGCCGAAGGTCGGCAAGCCGGCGGTCGAGGTCGTGCTGACGACGCTGCACGCCGGCGGAAAGTTCGGCGGCGGGGGCTACAAAATCTCCGGGGGCCTGCACGGGGTCGGCGTGTCTGTGGTCAACGCCCTGTCGGAGTGGCTGGAAGTCGAGGTCCAGCGCGACGGCAAGAAGTTCAAGCAGCGCTTCGCGCGCGGCAAGAAGTCCACCGGACTGCAGTCCGTCGGCTCCTCGCGGCGGACCGGTACCCGCGTCACCTTCAAGCCCGACGCCCAGGTGATGACCGCGTCCGAGTTCGATTTCGAGACCATCAGCAAGCGTCTGGAAGACATCGCCTATCTGAACAAAGGGCTGACGATCCGCCTGCGCGACGAGCGCACCGATCAAGAGACCGTCTTCAAACATGCCGGCGGGATCGCCGAGCTGGTTCAGGCGATCAACCGCACGAAGAGTAAGATCTCGGCGGTGATCAGCACCGCGAAGGATCGCGACGGAACCGAAGTCGACGTTGCCCTGCAGTACAACGATTCGTACCTCGAGCACACGCTCACCTACGTCAACACGATTCCAACCACCGAAGGTGGGACGCACCTTGCGGGATTCCGCACGGCGCTGACGCGTGCGATCAACGACTACGCGCGGCGCGCCGGCATGCTCAAGAACGGCGACATCACGCTGACCGGCGACGACGTGCGCGAGGGCCTGACGGCGGTGCTCAGCCTGAAGCTGCCGGAGCCGCAGTTCGAGGGACAGACCAAGACAAAACTCGGCAACACCGAAGTGAAGGGGCTCGTCGAGTCTGTCGTCGGTGACTGGCTGCAGGAATGGCTGGAGACGCACCCCGGCGACGCGAAGCGGATTGTCAACAAGGCGATCACCGCGGCGCGGGCGCGCGAAGCCGCCAAGCAGGCGCGGGACCTCGTACGGCGCAAGACCGCCCTCGACGTCTCCCCGCTGCCGGGGAAACTCGCCGACTGCACGGAGACCGATCCCGAGCACAGCGAGTTCTTCATCGTCGAGGGGCCATCGGCGGGCGGATCGGCCAAGCAGGGGCGGGACCGCCAGTTCCAGGCCATCCTGCCGATCCAGGGCAAGATCCTCAACGTCGAAAAGGCGCGCGAGGACAAGATGGTCGGCCACGAAGAGATCCGGGCGATCATTACCGCGCTGGGCACGGGGTTCGGGGACAAGTTCGATTTCGACGCCCGGCGCTACGACCGGATCATCATCATGTGCGACGCCGACGTCGACGGCAACCACATCCGCACGCTGCTTTTGACGTTCTTTTATCGCTACATGCGGCCGCTCATCGAGCACGGGAAGGTCTATATCGCCCAGCCGCCGCTGTATCTGGTGAAGAACGGCAAGGAACGGCGCTACGCGTTCTCGGACGAGGAACGTCAGGTGCTCACCAAGGAGATCGAGCGCAAAGGCGGCAGGCCCGACGTGCAGCGCTATAAGGGGTTGGGCGAGATGAACCCCGAGCAGCTGTGGGAGACGACGATGGATCCCGCCACGCGGACGCTGCTGCGCGTTGAAATCGAGGACGCGAAGACTGCGGATGTGATCTTCACGACGCTGATGGGCGAGGAAGTGGAGCCGCGGCGGGAGTTTATCGTGAAGTATGCGAGGGAAGTGCGGAACTTGGATATCTGGTGCCCGCGTGCGATTTTTAGAGGTGTGAACATGGCCTTAGCAGACGAATCCCGCATCATCCCCCAACCGATCGAACAGGAGATGCGGACCTCGTATCTCGATTACGCGATGTCCGTCATCGTCAGCCGCGCGCTCCCCGACGTCCGCGACGGGCTGAAGCCGGTCCAGCGGCGGATTTTGTACGCGATGCTCGAGGCGGGGCTGCGGCCGGACCGCGCGCATCGCAAGAGCGCCGCGGTCGTCGGCGACGTCATGAAGAAGTACCATCCGCACGGCGACGCGCCGATCTATGAGGCGCTGGTGCGCATGGCGCAGGACTGGTCCTTCCGGTATCCGCTCGTCGACGGGCAAGGGAACTTCGGCAGTATCGATGGGGACCCACCGGCCGCAATGCGCTACTCCGAGGCACGGTTGACACCGATCGCGATGGAGCTCCTCCTCGACATCGACAAAGAGACCGTCGACCTTGTTCCCAACTACGACGAGTATGAGAAAGAGCCGGTCGTCCTGCCCGCCAAGCTGCCGAACCTGCTGATGAACGGCGCGTCCGGCATCGCGGTGGGCATGGCCAGCAACATTCCGCCGCACAATCTCGGCGAGCTCGTCGACGGTCTCGTGGCGCTGGTCGACGACAAGGACACCGACGCCGAAGCCCTGATGAAGATCGTCAAGGGCCCGGACTTTCCCACGGGCGGCATCATCCTCGGCCGCGATGGAATCAAGGCCGCCTATGCCACCGGGCGCGGCGGGATCACGGTGCGCGGAAAAGCCACCATTGAGGAAATGCGCGGCGGTCGCACGGCGATCATTGTCACGGAGATTCCCTTCCAGGTGAACAAGGCGTCGCTCGTCGAGCGGATCGCCGAACTGGTGCGCAACAGGAAGATGAACGGGCTCAGCGACCTGCGCGATGAGTCGGACCGCCGGGGCATGCGCATCGTCATCGAACTGCGTCGCGACGCGAACCCGCAGATCGTCCTCAACCAGCTCTTCAAGCACACCCAGCTCCAGACGACCTTCGGCGCGAACATGCTGTCGCTGGTCGACGGGGTGCCGCGCACGCTGGGCCTGAAGGACATGCTCGTTCACTACCTCAATCACCGGCGCAACGTGGTGATCCGGCGGACCAAGTTCGAGCTGGCCCGCGCCGAAGACCGCGCGCACATCCTGGAAGGCTACAAGATCGCCCTCAAGTTCCTGGATGAGGTCATTGCGTTGATCCGAAAGTCCAAAGACACGGCCGCGGCCCGGAGCGGATTGATGAAACGGTTCAAACTGAGCGAGCGCCAGGCCGACGCAATCCTCGAGCTGCAACTGCGGCGTCTTTCCCAGCTGGAGCGCGAGAAGATCGACGACGAGTACAAGCAGCTGGTCAAGGACATCGCCCGGTTCAAGGAGATGCTGCGCGATGCCACGTCGCCCCGGCCGAAGCTGATCATGGCTTCGGTGCGCAGCGAGCTGCTGGAGATGAAGGGAAAGTACGGCGATCCACGGCGGACCAAGATCACCGGCAAGGAAGCGGAAGAGTTCGAGGCCGAGGACCTCATCCCCGACGCCGACGTGGTGATCAGTCTGACCCACAACAACTACATCAAGCGGCAGCCCCTGGAGACCTACCACCTGCAGCGGCGGGGGACGCGCGGCGTACTCGGCATGGGGACCAAAGAGGAAGACTTCCTGCAGCAGGTGCTGACGACGACCAACCACGCGTTCCTCTTGTTCTTCACCGACCGCGGCAAGGTGTACCGCATGAAGGCCCACGAGGTGCCGGAAGCCGGACGCACCGCGCGCGGCACCGCCGTCGTCAACCTGCTGGCCATGGCCCAGGGCGAGCGCGTGAACGCGATCATCGCGCTGCGCTCGTTCGAGGACGAAGGCAGCGTGTTCATGGTCACCCGCCGCGGGGTCGTCAAGCGCACCGGCCTCATGGAGTTCATCAACGCCAAGCGCGCCGGCATCTTCGCCATCACCCTCGATCGCGATGACGCGCTGGTCGACGTGAAGATGATGACCAAGGACTCCGAGATCGTCCTGGCGACGAAGCTGGGCAAAGCGTTGCGCTTCAAGGCCGGGCAGGTGCGCGAGATGGGGCGCGGCGCTCGCGGCGTCGCCGGCATCCGGGTGCGCGGGGACGACGAGGTGGTCGGCGTCGCCGACGCCCGGGAAGGCGCAACGCTGCTGTCGGTGACCGACCTCGGCTACGGCAAGCGCACGCCGCTGGGACACTACCCGGTCAAGTCCCGCGGCGGGATGGGTGTGATCAACATCCGGGTCAACAAGAAGACAGGGCCGGTCGTCAGCGTGCGTGCCGTCGACGACGATGACGAAATCCTCGTCGTGACCACCAGCGGCGTGTTCAACCGGATGGCCGCGGGACAGATCTCCGTGCACGGGCGTCAGGCGCAGGGCGTGCGCGTGCAGAAACTCGAGCCCAACGGCCGGATCGCCGCAGTGGCGCGGATTCCGGCCAAGGACTAGCAAGCGGAGGCGATCCGTGTTCAAACGAATACTGACCGCGCTGGGGGTCATCGGCGCCACCGTCGCGATCCACGAAGCCGCGCATGCGGTGGTCGCGGTGCGCAGCGGCGGCAAGGTCAAAGAACTCGGCATCGGGTTCGGTCCGGCGCTGGCGCGCACGCGGCTGGGCGACATTCCCGTCGTGCTGCGCGCGCTGCCGCTGGGCGGCTACGCCGCGATCGACATCGAGCAGCTCCCGCCGCGCCGGCGCCTTCCGCTGCTGCTGGCCGGTCCCCTCGCCAACATCGCCGTGGGCGCGCAGCTGCTGTCCGCGACGCGGCGCCAGCCACTGGTGCTCATCGGCGACGGCCAACCCGTGGGCTTCACAGGCATCCTCGGGACGATGAACGCCCTGATCGAAGCGGCCGGTCAAGGACCCGGAGCCGTGGCGCGCCTGGCCGGGGCCGTCAACCTCGGGGTGGGATTGATGAACCTGCTCCCGATCTATCCGCTGGACGGCGGGCACATCGCCATGAGCGCGTTGGAAGCCGGCGGAGCATCACCGCGCCTCCGCGCCGTGTTTGCGCGCGTCAGCTTCGCGATCTTCTTCCTCATCGCACAGATGGCCATGGTCGGCGACGTGCGGCGGTTGGCGGCGAACAGGGAACGGCGACGATAGATCAGACGGTGAGCGTTACCGTCCGCGCGGCCAGGCCCTCAGACGAGCAACTCCCCCGAACCGTCAGCGGCCGCGATGCGGCGCCGCCGGAGTGGGACGCGTGGTCGGAGGAACCGGGCCATGCGCTCGTCGCCGAAGACGGCGGCCGGGTCGTCGGCGCGATTCACGTCTCGATGACCGGCCGGACCGAGGCGTGGATGGAAAACCTCCGTGTGCTGGCCGACGTTCAGGGGCGCGGGATTGCCGGCCGGTTGGTGCGCGAGGCGGAGCATCTCGCGATCCGCTACGGCGCGGCAAAACTGCGCACCGCGATCCCTGCCCACGACTACGCGGCGCTGGCCGTCGCGCACCGCGGCGGATACTACCGTATGCTGCAGTCCGTTGTGCTGCAGACCCTGATCACGACCGATCCCCGCCACGTGCCGTACGACGCTCCCGTCGAAGCGCCGCACACGTCTTCCGCGTCGGAACTGACCGCTTTTGTCTCCGCGACCCAGACCCTGCAGGGGTGGGACCACCTGCTTCCGCTGGGCTGGCGCTTTCGCCGGATCGTGCCGGAATTGGTCCGCGGGCTGATCAAGGACAAGCGGGCGTTCGTGGCGGTGCGCCCCGATGCGGTTCGGCCCGGCGCCCGGGGCCAATGGCGGGCCGATGACCTCCAGGGCGCCGTGCTGTTCGCGGAGCGCCCGCCCGCGCTGGTGATCTCCCTGCTCGACGGCAGCAGCCCCGCGATGCAGGCGCTGTACGGAACGGTCACGGAACGATCGAGCCGCCGTGGGATCTCGCAGGCCGTCATCTTCGCTCCCGCGGCCGCATCCGTGGCGCCGCTGGGCGGCGGGGAATGGACGCCGCACGCGTGGTGTCCGGACGGCGTCGTGGTGGTCGAAAAGAGCGTGGCCTCATGACCCAGCTGCTCTACCTGCACGACAGTTACCTCCGGGAGTTCGACGCCGTGGCGAGTGCGGTCGAGGGCACGGCCGTGATCCTGGATCGCACGGCGTTCTACGCGGGCGGCGGCGGACAACCCGCCGATCGCGGGACCCTGTCCTGGACCGGATCGTCCGTCCGGGTCGGTGAGATGCAGCGTGCCGGATCCGATGTCGTGCACGTGGTCGACGGGACGCCCCCGCCGGTGGGAGCGCAGGTCCGGGGCGAACTGGACTGGGATCGCCGCTATGCCATCATGCGCCATCACTCGGCGCTGCACGTGCTGGTCGGCGTCATCTACAAAGTCTTCGGGGCAATGGTCACCGGCGGGGCGATCTATCCGGACCGTGCCCGCATGGACTTCTCGCTGGAGGACCTCAACAAGGAGCGCGTGGCGACCATCGAGCAAGAGGCCAACCGCGTGATCGCGGAGTGCCATCGCATCATGGTTCGGTACATCCCGCGCGAAGAATTCGAGCGGTCCGACCTCACCCGGCTGGCGAACGTGGCGCTGCCCTCCGACATCACCGAGGTCCGCGTCATCGATATCGAGGGATTCGATGCGCAGGCCGACGGCGGGACCCATGTGGCCAATACGCTCGAGATCGGAGGTCTCCGTGTCACCAAGACAGAGAACAAGGGGAAAACGAATCGCCGGCTCGAGATCGCACTGTCGGCAGGATAACAGAGAGAAGAGGGGTTTCATGTTGCAGGAGGCCTCGACTCAGGAGCAAACCCAACTAGTACGCCAGGGTCTGCGTCATGCAGTGGCATCCCGCCGGTGATATCCAGGTTCGGCTGCGAGCGGTCATTCGAGCCCTTGGTCTTCAGCATGTCGACGCGCTGCGCGTGCACTGCGTACGGGTGTGCGGCTCCAGGGCCAACGCCCTTGCCCGGATCTGGGGACTGCCCCCCGTGTTCCAAGATGCGCTGAAGCTGAAGCCGCACTACGTCATCGAGTTCATGGTGCCGGCATTCGACCGGCTGCCGCGCGCGGAGCAGGATCGCGTGCTGATCCACGAACTCCTGCACATCCCCCGCACGTTCAGCGGCGGCATCCGGCCGGAACGGTCGCCGTCGCTGACCATCAACAACCGCACCGTCGAACGCTACTATCGCCAGTACCGCGCGGCGATGAAGCGGCGCAATACCGAGCCCCGATTCGCAGCGAAGTAAACGCAGCCCCTTCCTTCGCCATCTGCAAGCCGGGTTCGAATCCAGGTGCGCTACCCTTCTGCACTTGAGCGAGGAAGGACGGGGTAGACTGGGAAGACAGGGAAACTGGGAAGACGGTCATGGATATCGACGGCCAGACGAGAGCCGTGGCAATCCTCGGCGATCCGGTGGCGCATTCGCTGTCGCCGCGGATGCACAACGCCGCGTTCGCGGCCGTCGGATTGAACTGGCGGTATCTTCCCTTCCGCGTCGGCCGTGGGGACCTCGCGACGGCGCTGCGCGGTCTTGCCGCGCTGGGGTTCGCCGGCTGCAACATCACCGTCCCGCACAAGCAGGCGGCCGCGGCGACGATGGACGCCGTTGATCGCGCGGCGCAGGTAATCGGTGCCGTGAACACCGTGCGCGTCGTGGACGGGCGATTGGAGGGTTTCAATACCGATGCCCCCGGCGTGGTCGATGCGCTTGCCGGCGGCACGGATGCGCATGGGCGGCAGTGCGTCGTGATCGGCGCCGGAGGAGGCGCGCGGGCGGCGGCATTTGCGCTCGCCGGCGGGGCGACCCGCCTGGTGATCCTGAACCGCACCGTCGCGCACGCCCGCGGTCTGGCCCAGGCTGTCGCGGCCGCGCATCCATCCTGCGCGGTCGATGCCGGCGATCTCTCCGCCGACAGTATCGCCGCCGCGCTGGACGGCGCGGACGCGGTGATCCACGCGACCAGCGCGACGATGTCGGCAGCAATGGGCGGGGCAGGAGGGCGCGAGGAGTGGCTGGCGACGATTGCCGGACACCTCCGCCCCGGGATGGCGGTGCTCGACATGGTGTACACACCGGCGTGGACCGACCTGCTGACCGCGGCGCAGCGGGCCGGGGCGACCGCCATCAGCGGGCTGGCGCTGTTGGTCTATCAAGGGGCGCGCAGCTTTGAGGTGTGGACCGGCCGGCCGGCGCCGGTCGACGTGATGCGCAAGGCGGTTGGGCTGTGAGGCGCCTGCCGCGGCTGACGGACTTCTCGATCCCCCTGGGCCTGGCGGGGATCATGCTCATCGCGTGGTTTTGGGGCTGGCGCCTCGCCCTCATCGTGGTGCTGGTGATCGTCGGGATCGGTGTGGCCGGCATCCTCCTGCCGCTGCCGTGGCAGGAACGGCTGCGCGGCACGACGATGGACGTCGGCGACCGGCCGATGCTCATCTACCTCTACTCGCCGTACTGAGCGGGCTGCGCAGCGGCGAAACCTATCGTGGATAGGCTGATCAACATGGAGCATGACCGGGTCGACGTGAAACGCGTCAACGTGCTCAGCGCCGCGGGGGAAGATCTGGCCTGGCGGCTGCAGGTGGACATCGTGCCGCTGGTTCTCCTCTACGATCTCGACGGCGCCGAGCGCTACCGCGTGTCGGGCATCTGGGTGCGTCCCGGCACGGTGGCGCGGAAGGTGGACGACATCCTCCGCGGCGCGGGGAGCAACCCGGGAAGCCGATGCTGAGATTTCTGACGGCGGGCGAGTCGCACGGACGGGCGCTGCTGGCAATCCTCGAAGGCGTCCCGGCGGGTCTCGCGCTGTCGGAAGATGACATCGCCGAGCAGCTGCGCCGCCGGCAGCTGGGATACGGCCGCAGCGTCCGCATGAAGCTGGAAACCGACAGGGCGGAGCTGGTCTCCGGCGTGATCCGCGGCCAGACCATCGGCGGACCGGTCGGGGTGCGCATCGAGAATCGAGATGTCCGTCTCGACGAACCAGAACTCACACGGCCGCGCCCAGGACACGCCGATCTCGTCGGCGCAATGAAGTTTGGCTTCACCGACGTGCGGCTGGCGCTGGAGCGCGCCAGCGCCAGGGAAACGGCCGCGCGGGTTGCGGTGGGTGCCGTCTGCCGCCGGCTCCTCGCAGAGTTCGGCATCCGCATCTTCAGTCACGTCACCGACATCGGCAACGTGGCCGTCGTGAGCCGCCCGCCCAACTGGGAAGACATTCCGGAGATCGCCGAGCGGTCCGAGCTGCGCTGCGTGGACCCCGACGCCGACGCCGCGATGCGCCGCGCGATCGAGGAGGCGAAGAAGCGCGGTGACACGCTGGGCGGGGTGTTCGAGGTCGTCGCCCTCGGTGTGCCGGCGGGTTTAGGCAGCTACGTGCATTGGGACCGCAAGCTGGACGGCCGCCTGGCCCAGGCGGTGATGTCGATCCATGCCGTCAAGGGCGTCGAGGTCGGCCCCGGATTCAGTATCGCGCGGACGAGCGGATCAGAGGCGCACGATGAGATCTTCTGGTCGGCCGGCCGGGGATTCTACCGTGAAACGAACCGTGCCGGGGGCACCGAGGGCGGGGTGACGACGGGCGGGCCTGTCGTCGTGCGCGGCGGCATGAAGCCGCTGTCCACGCTGATGTCGCCCTTGCATTCCGTGGACATCAAAAGCAAAGAACCGGCCGCCGGCGCCGTGGTCCGCAGCGACGTCAGCGCCGTGCCGGCCGCCGGGGTCGTCGGCGAGGCGATGGTGGCCTTCGTCCTGGCCGACGCCTTTCTGGAGAAATTCGGCGGCGATTCAATTTCAGACATTCGAGTTTCATACGAGGCCTATATGCGACGTATCAAGGAAATGTAGTGTATTCGTCTTGTCGCGTCCTATTGCGTCCTGTTGCGCCCTATAGCGTCCTCAAAGGCAGCCTTAGTGGACACAACGAGACGCGATAAGACGCAATAAGACGAACGAGGACGGATCCGCGAGCGTACAGATGTGAGGAACATTGTCCTGATAGGGTTCATGGGGACCGGGAAGAGCGAGGTGGGCCGGCTGCTGGCGCGCCGGCTGGGCTGGAAGTTCGTCGACACGGACCGGCGCGTCGAGGCGCGCGAGGGCGCCTCGGTCGCGCAGATCTTTGCCCGTCGCGGCGAGTCCTACTTTCGTGAGGCGGAAGCCAGGGTCGTAGCCAAGGTCGTGATGGAGCGGGACACGGTCATCGCGAGCGGCGGCGGAGTCGTGCTGCGCCCCGACAATATGCTCCGCCTGCGGCGTCACGGCTGGATCGTCTCCCTGACCGCTCCGGTGGAAGTCATCCTCTCGCGTTTGGGCGAAGGCGAAGGGCGGCCGCTGCTGAAGGCCGCATCCGGGACCGCGCGGCGCGTCGATCTGCGCCAGACGGTGACGCGGCTGCTGTCCGAGCGGCGGCCGCTGTACCGGGATGCCGATCTGATCCTCGACATCTCCGCCACGACGCCTGCCCGCGCGGTGGAAGCGATCGTCGCGTTCTTGGGCCGTCGTGAGCGGCAGGTCATTCCGGTGCGCATCGACGACCGCGCGTACTCCATCTACGTCGGGGATGGCATCCTTCCGCTGCTGCCGGCCGATCTGGGAACGCTCGAGGCCGGCACGCACACGGCGATCTTGTCGCACCGGCCGCTGCTGCGGGTGACGGGTCGGAAACTCGCCAAGACACTGGCGGCCTGGGGGTTCGACCCGCTGGTCCTCGAGGTGCCGGCCGGGGAGCGCGCCAAGAGCCTGGCCGTGGCGGCGCAGCTGTTCGCGCGCCTTGCCCGTGCACGGTTCGATCGCAACTGCACGGTCGTGGCGCTGGGCGGCGGCGTCGTCGGCGACGTGGGAGGATTTGTTGCCGCGTCGTACATGCGCGGCGTCCGCCTGGTCCAGATCCCCACGACCCTGCTGGCGATGGTGGACAGCAGCATCGGCGGGAAGACCGGCGTCAATCATGCCGGGGTGAAGAACCTGGTCGGCGCCTTTCATCAGCCCGCCGAAGTGCTGGCCGACGTGCGGCTGCTGTCGACGCTGCCCGCGCGCGAACTGCGCAGCGGCATGGCCGAAGTCATCAAGACCGCCGTCATCGGCGACCCCAGCCTGTTCGAGTATCTGGAACGAGAACTCGAGTCGGTGCTGGGCCGCGAGCCGCGCGCGCTGGTCGAGGTGATCACGCACTGCGCCGCCTACAAGGCGCGGATCGTAGAGCTGGATGAGCGCGAGCGACGCCAGCGGATGGTGCTCAACTACGGCCACACGATCGGTCACGCCGTCGAGGCCGCGGCCGGGCTCAGCCGCGTGACCCACGGCGAAGCGGTCGCCATCGGGATGGCACTGGAAGCGCGGATCGCGCAGCAGCTGGGCCTCGCGGCGGCGGACATCGTGCGGCGCCAGAACGAATTGCTGCGCCGGACCGGGTTGCCGGTCGGTCTTCCGCGCATCAACACGCACACGCTGTGGCGGGCGATGGCCTTGGACAAGAAAGTGCGCAACGGGAAGGTCCGCTTCCCGCTGCTCAAAGGCATCGGTGAAGTGATGCTCGAACAGGAAGTGCCTGAGACGCTGCTGCGGGAGGTGCTGGCCGGTGCGCGTGCTGGTCGTGTACGGTCCTAACCTGAACCTGCTCGGTGAACGTGAGCCCGAGGTGTACGGGACCGACACGCTCGAAGACGTCAGCGGCGCCCTGAGTGCACTCGCCCGCAGCGAGGGCATCGACGTTGAATTCTTCCAGTCCAGCAGCGAAGGGGCGATCATCGACCGGCTGCACGCCTCCCGCCACACCCACGACGCCGTCGTGCTGAATCCCGGCGCGCTCGCCCATTACAGTTACGCGCTGCGCGACGGGATCGCCGCGATCGCCATCCCGGTCGTCGAAGTCCACATGTCCAATGTTGCCGCGCGCGAGCCGTTCCGCGCCGCGTCGGTGATCTCTCCGGTCTGCCGCGGCGTGATCTACGGTTTTGGCGTGGAGAGTTTTCTGCTCGGTCTGCGGGCCGCGATGGCTCTGACGAAGCCCGGAGCCCGAAGCCCGAAACCCGGCAGGTGACCCGTGCACGTCCGCGGCATCCGGGGCGCCACGACAGTTGCGGCCAACACCGAAGGCGAGATTCTCGCGGCGACGCGCGAGCTGCTGCAGCGGATGGTGGCCGAAAACGACGCGGAACCCGACGAGATTTCGGCCATCCTCTTCACGTGTACGCCTGATCTCAACGCGGCGTTTCCGGCCGAAGCCGCCCGGCACCTGGAGTGGACGGCCGTGCCGCTGCTGTCGGCGACGGAGGTCGCCGTCCCGGGTGCGCTGCCGCGGTGCATCCGCGTGCTGATGCTCTGGAACTGCGCCCGGTCCCAAGAGCAGGTGCAGCACGTGTACCTGCGTGATGCCGCCGGCCTGCGGCCCGACCTGAAACCCCAGAAATGAGAAGCGAATTTCGATGCACGTCACCGTAGAGCCGGCCAGGAAGCTCATCGGCAGGATCCGCGTCCCCGGCGACAAGTCCATCTCGCACCGGGCGGCGATGATGGGTGGGATCGCCACCGGCATCACGCCGATCGCGAACTTCTTGTGGGCGGACGACTGCAGATCGACGCTGTCCTGTCTGCGGGCGTTGGGGGTGGGCATCGATGAGCGGGATCGCGCCGTGGTCGTCCATGGACAGGGCCTCCGTCTGCGGCCGACCGCGGACATGCTCGACGCCGGCAATTCCGGGACGACGGCACGCCTGATGGCGGGGCTGCTGGCCGGCCAGGATTTTGCCACCGAGATCACCGGTGACGAGTCGCTACGCTCGCGCCCGATGGAACGCGTCGCCGCTCCGCTGCGATTGATGGGGGCAGCCGTGGAGACGTCCGCGACCGGCGGACTCCCGCTGCGCGTCCGTGGGGGGACCCTCCGCGGCATCACATATACGCTGCCGGTGGCCAGCGCCCAGGTGAAATCGGCCGTGTTGCTGGCCGGGCTGTACGCGGACGGGGAAACGACGGTGGTCGAACCGATGGCCACCCGCGATCACACGGAGAGAATGCTCGAGGTCTTTGGTGCGGAGGTGGATCGGCGGGGGGACCAGATCACCGTTGACCGCAGCACCCTGCGCGGTGTCCCGGTCATGGTGCCCGGGGACATCTCGTCCGCGGCATTCGTCCTTGCCGCCGCCGCCGCGCTGCCCGGGTCGGAAGTGACGGTCGCCGATGTGGGGCTCAACCCGACCCGCACGGGAGCCCTCGACGTCCTGCGGGCGATGGGCGCTGAGGTGGACATCCGGCAGGAAGACGTCTGGGCGGGCGAGCCCGTCGGGACGGTCACCGTGCGCGGGCAGGGTCTGCGCGGCGTGGCGATCGGCGGCGCGATGGTCCCGGGGGTGATCGATGAACTGCCCGTCCTCTGCATTGCGGCAACGGCGGCTGCGGGATCGACCGAGATCAGCGGCGCAGCGGAATTGCGCGTGAAGGAGTCAGACCGGATCGGGGCGATCGCGACGGCGCTGAGAGTGCTCTCCGGAGAAGTCGAGGAGCGCCCGGACGGCTTGACGATCCACGGCAGCCGGCTGCGCGGGGGCGTGGTGAACGCTGCCGGTGATCACCGTCTCGCGATGGCCTTTTCCGTGGCGGGACTGCTCGCCTCCGCTCCGGTCACCGTCGAGGGCGCCGAGGTCGTCGCGGTATCCTTCCCAGGGTTCTTCGAGACCTTGGGGGAGGTCCGCGCGTGAGCGTCCAGGAGAGCGCACAGCGCATCCGCGCCAACATCGAACGGGTGCTGGTGGGAAAGGGCGCGGTCATCGATCTCGCGCTGGTGGCGATGCTGTGCGAGGGTCATCTGCTGATCGAAGACGTCCCCGGCATCGGCAAAACCATGCTCGCGAAGACCCTGGCGCGCTCACTCGGCTGCGCGTTCCGACGCCTGCAGTGCACCCCCGACCTGCTGCCGACCGACATCACCGGGGTCCTGTTCTTCAATCAGAAGAGCCAGGAGTTCGAGTTTCGCCCTGGACCGGTGTTCACCAACGTGCTGCTCGCCGACGAGATCAACCGCGCGACGCCGCGGACGCAGGCCGCCCTGCTGGAGTGCATGGAGGAGCACCAGGTCACGCTGGAGACCGGGACGGTGCCGCTGCAGCGGCCGTTCATGGTGATCGCCACACAAAACCCGATCGAGCTCCAGGGGACGTTCCCGCTGCCGGAGGCGCAGTTGGACCGGTTTCTGCTGCAGCTGCCGGTGGGCTATCCGGGCGCGGACGATGAAGTGGAGATGCTGCGCCGGTTCCGCACGGAGAACCCGCTCGACGATCTGGGCACGGTCGCGGCGGCCGAAGAAGTCATCGCCCTGCAGCGGGCGGTGCGGGACGTGCACGTCAGCCCGGCGGTCGAAGGCTACATCGTCGAGATCGTGCGGGCCACGCGCGTGCATCCGGAGATCGACCTCGGGGCCAGCCCTCGGGGCAGCCTCGGACTGTATCGGACCTCACAGGCGCTGGCGGCCATCCGTGGGCGCGGCCATGTCCTCCCCGACGACGTCAAAGCGATGGCCCCCTACGTCCTGCCGCACCGGCTGATCACGACCGCCCAGGCGCGCCTGCGTGAGCGCGGCGCCCGCGAGATTGCGGACGAAATCCTCAGGTCGGTGGCGGCGCCGGTCGAAGCTGAATGACGGGATAAGAGCGATAAGAGGGATAAGAGGGATAATGAGCAGTGCATCACGAGGGGTTCCGGTTATCCCCTTTATCCCCCTTATCCCTGTTATCCCGTAGTCATGTACTCGCAGGGTTGGCTCGCCATCGGCTGGCTGCTGGTCATCGTCGGCGTCCTCACGCGGTCGGCGTTTGCGTTTCTGCTCGGGTTCGCGATCTTCCTCAGCGCCGGCGCGTCGTATCTGTGGGACCGGTACTGCCTGGCGCGTGTCGAGTACCGCCGCGCGTTCACGCCGCGCCGCGCCTTCTACGGGGAGACCGTGACCCTGACGATGGAGGTCACCAACCGCAAGCCGCTCCCGCTGGCCTGGCTGGAAGTGGTCGACGAGCTGCCGGAAGAACTCGTGCCGCTGACCGGGCGGATCATCCCCAGCGTGCGCCAGCGCCGCCAGCACCTGGTCAACATGTTCACCATGCGCTGGTACGAGCGGGTGCGCCGGCGCTTCACGCTGCGGTGTGATGCACGGGGATTCTTCCCGCTGGGCCCCGCGCGGCTGCGTTCGGGCGACATCTTCGGATTTACCGTCCGCGGCAAGGACCTCGAGCACATTGACTACCTGCTCGTCTACCCCCGGGTCGTTCCACTCGCCGCCCTCGGACTGCCCGCCCTGCATCCGATCGGCGACGTGCCGATGCGCCAACTGCTTGAAGATCCGACGCGGATCGCCGGCGTGCGGGCCTACGTATCCGGGGATCCACTGCGGCGGATCCACTGGAAGGCGACGGCGCGGGCCGGCGAGCTGCGGGCCAAGCAGTACGAGACGACCACCAGCCACCGGCTGGCGATCTTCTTGAACCTCGACACGCTGGGCCGCTGGGCCGAGTACCGCGGGTTCGTGCGTCCGCTGCTGGAATTGTTGATGGTCACCGCGGCGTCCGTCGCCAATTGGGCGGTGCAGAACGGCCACCTCATCGGGATGTACGCCAACGGGTATCTGCCCCAGGGTCTGCGCTGGGTCCGGATTCCGCCCGCCCCAGGCAGCCGGACGCTGTCGATGATCCTGGAGTCGCTGGCCAAGCTGTTTGCGACCCCGGTGATGCCGCTCGGGGATCTGCTCCAACTCGAGGCGCACACGCTGCCGTTTGGGACCACCGCGGTGGTCATCACGGCAGTCGTCGACTCCGCGCTGGCCGCCGGGATTACCAGGTTCCAAGAGAGCGGCGGCGGCGTGGTCGTGATCGTGGTCGGCGACGAGGCCGCGGAGATCGATCTACCGGTGCCCACCTACCGTGTTCCGGCTGTCCGCGCCTGGCAGGCGATGGACGGCATCGATCTCCGGCGTGCGGGGTCGGCATGATCGCGGAGCGCCGTGGGTTCGGCTTGCTGCAGGCGGCGCTGCCGCTTGTCGCGGTCGTCATCGAATTCTGCTGGCTCTTTCCCTGGCTGCTGCTGCTGACCGGCATCCTGTACGGCCGCGCTCCGATGCCGCTGCTGCCGGCCTGGCCGGCGTTCCTGCTGCTGATGCTGGGGGCGGTCACCGTCCGGCGCGTCGCGACGACGGAATGGTCGCTGCGCGCCATCCGGGCCACGGGTGTGGGGATCGGCCTGCTGGCCGGATTGCTTGCCGTAAAAGCAACGTACTATCCCGGATACCCGGTTGCCGACGTGCGCTGGGTCGCGGTGCTGCTGCGGGCGGCGCACGACGCGCTGCCCGTCGTCCTGCCGCCGGTGGCGGCGGCCATCACGGCGGCGCTGCTGTGGTGGCGCGGGGTGGTGCTGGGGGAGCGCGAGTTCACCTATTACGACATCGACCGGCTGTTCCGCAACGGGATCGGATGGAGCGTGTTCTACGTCGTGCTGTCCGCCATCTACCACGATACCGTCGGGTTCAGCCTTGCCGGCGATGCCCCGACCTACCTGCTGGCGTTCTTCTCGCTCAGCCTGATCGCGCTCGCGATCGCCCGCCTCGTCGATCTGTGGACGCAGGGCCAGACCGACGAGCAGCAGGCGCTGGCAATGAACCGGCACTGGCTGCTGCTGCTGCTCGGCGTTGTCGGACTGATTTTGTTGGCCGCCCTGCTGATCTCGGGAACGATGCCGGGCGATCTCCGTCCCACAGTTGTCCGGATCGTGGCGCCGCTGGGACCCGTGGCCGAAGTCGTCTTCTATGTCATCTTCGCGGTCGCGCTGGCCGTCGCGCGGATCATCCTCTACGTGCTGTCCCTCATCCCACGGCGGAGCCGGATTCTTCCGCCGCCGGTACAGACCGACCCGCTGGGCGACCTCCTCAAGCAGCTGCAGCAGTGGCAGGTGCACCCCGGGGTCGTAGTCAGCGAGCGGCGGTCGAGATCGATGCGCAGCACGTCGGCGACCA
>JBIOXT010000192.1:0-3475 GCA_044869795.1 bacterium
GTGGCCGCCTTCTCGCGGGCCACCAGCTCGACCTGCTCCATCAAGGCATCGACCAGTTGATCCTCCGGCACGCTGGCGACGATCCGGCCGCGCTTGAACAACAGCCCCATGCCCCGGCCGCAGGCGATCCCCAGGTCCGCCATGCGGGCCTCCCCCGGTCCATTGACGGCGCAGCCCATCACGGCGACCTTGACCGGGGCGTCGATCCTGGCCAGCCGCCGCTCCACCTCCTGCGCGATCATGATGATGTCCACTTCAGCCCGCCCGCACGACGGGCAGGCCACCAGCTGGACGCCGCGCGTGCGCAGCCCCAGCGCCTTGAGGATCTCGAATCCGACCTTGACCTCCTCCACGGGGTCGGCGGCGAGCGACACGCGGATCGTGTCGCCGATGCCGCGGGCGAGGATCGCGCCGATGCCGGCCGCCGACTTGACCCCGCCGGCCCAGGCGGTGCCTGATTCAGTGATGCCGACGTGCAGCGGATAGCGGACGCGCTCGCTGATCATCGTGTAGGCGTCGATCGCCATCGGCACCTCCGATGCCTTCACCGAGATGACGATGTCGTGGAAGTCGAGGTCTTCCAGGACTTTGACATCTTCCAGCGCGCTCTCCACGAGCGCTTCGGCGCACGGCTGGCCGTAGCGCCGGATCATCGCTTTGCTCAGCGACCCGATGTTGGCGCCGATGCGGATGGGAATGCCGCGTTCCTTCGCGGCCGCGGCAACGATGCGCGTGCGCTGGCGGCTGCCGATGTTGCCGGGGTTGATGCGGAGTTTGTCGACGCCGGCCTCCAGCGCCGCCAGGGCCAGCCGGTAGTCGAAGTGGATGTCGGCGACAATCGGCAGGGGGCTGCGCGGCTTGATCCCGGCCAGCGCCTGCGCGGCTTCCTGGTCGGGGACCGCCAGGCGCACGATCTCGCACCCTTCCGCGGCCAGCTGGTAGATCTGCACCAGCGTCCCTTCGACGTCACGGGTGTCGGTGATCGTCATGGACTGCACCGAGACCGGGGCCCCGCCGCCGATCTCGACGCGGCCGACTTTGATTTGACGCGTGGTTGCCCGATGCATTAGAAGCTTCCGAAATCCTGCACGGTCAATCGGATCAGCAGCAGCAGCAGCAGGGCGAACCCGACCAGGTGGATGTAGCCCTCCCGCTTCGGGTCCACCGGCCGTCTCCGGAACGCTTCCACGATCAGAAACATCAGCCGGCCGCCGTCGAGGGCCGGGAACGGCAGCAGATTGAAGATGCCGATCATGATGCTGATGACGGCCGTTGTGTAGAGGAACGTCTCGCCCCCCGCGGCCTGTCCCGCTTCGCCGAGATACCGCACCGCGCCTACCGGGCCGGACAAACTCTTCAAGAACGTGCCGTCGCGGATCATCCGCCCGATGCCCGCGAAGAGTCCGGCGATCGTCTCTCCGGCCGTTCGGACGCCCCAGGCCACGGCCTGCGGCAGGCCCATCCGATCGCGGATGACCTCTGGGGAGAATCCGATCAAACCGATCTGCGGGTCGCGGTCGACCTGTGACGTGACCCGCACGTCGAACCGGCGGCCGTTCCGCTCGACCGTCAGCGTCAGCGTTGTGTTCGGATGCTGGTGGATGGTCTCGACGACCTCGTCACCGGTCGCGGTCGGCCGGCCGTCGATGGCGACGATCGCATCGCCCGGCCGCAGCCCGGCGCGCTGCGCGGGCCAATCGCTGCGCAGCGACCCGATGCGGTTGGTGACGGCGACGGGAACACCGAGGATCATCGCCAGCGTGGAGAGGAGGATGATGGCGAACAGCAGGTTCATGCCCGGACCCGCGGCGATCACCGCCATGCGCTGCCACACCGACTTGCGGCGGAAACTGCCGGGCTCGTCCGACGTGTCGAGATCCTCCCCCGCCATGCGCACGTAGCCGCCGAAGGGGATCAGGTTCAGCGCGTAGTCGGTCTCCCCCAGACGAAACCCGACGAGGCGAGGGCCAAATCCCAGCGCGAAGGCGTGGACGGTCACCCCGGCGCGTTTGGCGACCAGAAAGTGACCGAGCTCGTGCACGAAGATCATCACGCCAAACGCGATGATCGCGGCAATCAGGTACGACGACATGCACTCACCTCATCGACCTGCTGAGCGTCTGGTCCCGCGCCCACGCGTCCGCGGCCAGGATGTCGTCGATCCCCGGCGCCGCCACGACGCGATGCGCATCCATGGCCCGCCGCACCCGCGCGGCGATGTCGAGAAACCCGATGCGCCCGTCTAGAAACAATCCTACCGCAGATTCGTTCGCCGCGTTGAGCACGGCAGGCATCGTGCCGCCGGCGGCGATGGCCTCGTACGCGTAGCGCAGGCACGGATAGCGGACGGCCTCCGGACGTTCGAGCGTCAGGCTCAACTGGTCCCATTCCACGCGCGGACCGCCAAGCGGGAGGCGGTCGGGTTCCGTCAGCGCGTACGCGATCACCAGCCGCATGTCCGGCGGGCCAAGCTGCGCTTTGATGCTGCCGTCGACGAATTCAACCAGCGAGTGGACAATGCTCTGGGGGTGGACGACGACGTCGATGCGGGAGGGGTCGAGATCGAACAGCCAGCGCGCTTCCAGGACCTCGAGCCCCTTGTTCATCAGCGTGGCCGAATCGACCGTAATCTTGCGCCCCATCGACCAGGTCGGATGCGCCAGCGCCTCCTCCGGACGCACCGCGCCGAGGGTCGCCAGGGGCCGGCGCAGGAACGGACCGCCGGACGCCGTCAGCAGGATCCGCTTCACCGTGTGAAGCGATTCGCCGCGCAGACACTGGGCAATGGCCACATGTTCGCTGTCCATGGGGCGCAGCCGGCGCCCGCGGCGCCGCACTTCGTCCATCACGAGCGCACCGCCGGCCACCAGCGTCTCTTTGTTGGCCAGCGCGACGTCGTGTCCGGCGCGCAGCGCTGCCAGCGTGGGCAGCAGCCCTGCAATGCCCACGACCCCGACGACGACGAGATCGACGTCCGGGATGGCGGCAATCTCGGCGAGGGCATGCGGACCCTCCAGCACTTGTGCACCCGGGATCTGGGCACGAACCGCCGCGGCCGCGGCGCGGTCGCTCATCGCCACAACCCGCGGGCGAAATTCCCTTGCCTGCTCCGCCATGGCCGTGGCATTGGAATCCGCGGCGAGTCCGACCACGCGGAACCGATCCGGCCCCACTGTGCGCACGACGTCCAACGTCGCGCGGCCGATCGAACCGGTAGATCCCAGGATCACAACCCGCTGCATCAGCGTGCCCACCACCGCAGCAAGAGGTAGGCGAGCGGCGCGGCGGCAAACACGCCGTCGAAGCGGTCGAGCACCCCGCCGTGCCCCGGAAAGAGTACGCCTGAATCCTTGACACCGGCGCGCCGCTTCATCGCAGATTCAAAGAGGTCACCGAGTTGGGACGATGCGGCAACAATCACGCCGGCGATGACGGCCTGGACGCTGCTGATCGGGAGCGCCGCGGCGGCGATCCA
>JBIOXT010000193.1:0-2344 GCA_044869795.1 bacterium
TAGGCGCCTTGATCAACGATTCTGCGCGCAGTCGGAGGATTGTCTGATGAACGACGAGCGATTTGCCGTGCACCCACTGACGAAACGGCGCTGGAACGATCTCGTCGAGCTGTTCAATCGGCCCGGCGGCTCGATTGTCCGCGGCTGCTGGTGCATGTATTACCGAAAGACCGGCCAGGGCGGTCACGGTGAGGCCAACAAGCGGGCGATGCGGTCGTTAGTGAACAGTGGGGTCGTCCCGGGCCTCATCGGCTACCGGAACGGCCGGCCGATCGCCTGGATCTCCCTCGGTCCGCGGGAAGACTACCTGCGACTTGTCCGCTCCCCGGTGATGAAACCGGTCGATGATAAACCGGTGTGGTCCATCGTGTGTTCGTTCGTCGACGCTAAGGAACGGGGTCAAGGCGTCGCCGAGATGATGTTGAAGGCGGCGATCGAGTACGCGCGGGCGAAAGGGGCCACTCTCCTCGAAGCCTATCCGATCGACAACTCCGCACCGAGCCATCCCGACTTCATGTGGTTCGGTGCGAAACGCATGTTCGACCGCGCGGGTTTCAAAGAGGTCGCGCGTCGGAAGCCGACGCGGCCGGTGATGCGCCGCGCCTTACGCCCGCGGACGGTTAGCCGAGCCTGACCTCATCGGCCTCCTGATGCGCTCACCATTTCGGTGGTAATCCCCTGCGCCTGCGCGAACTGCGCGAGCCGGGCCGCGGCATGTGCGACGTGATCGGCAAGGCGCATCGCAGGGTAGGAGGCAGGGGCGAAGATCACCATCAGGCAGCGGCGGGTCCAGTCGGTCACCGCCGTGCGTTTCGAATCATTGGTCGGACTGCCGAACGGCCCCCGGTCGTCGAACAGCGCCAGCCGCCCCGCTACTGAATAGAGCCCCTTGCCCAAGGACTCGTAGCCTTCTGCGGCCGTGCCGAACCGCACGGTGACGGTCCCCCCGATCTGATCGCGATCGTACAGGCCGATCGGCAGGAAGAACTCCAGCGAGCAGAGGTTGCAGGTGTCGACCAGTGAGTTGATCCGGGGCAGTCCGTCGCCGCGCAGGACCCGTCGAACGAGCGCCTCAGATGAGGGACGGAGTTTGGTCGGGTCCTCGCCCGTGCGCCGGTACAGCTCGCGTGCCGGCTGCAGCTCGCGAATGTCTCCCGGCGCCGTCCCCGTCCACCGCGAGCGGTATGCGTGGGCCACCCGTTCGGCCTCGGCGGCCACGTCCGGCGCGGCGCGTGACACAACGACCGAGTCCGCGCTGACGACTCCCAGGGCCACGCGATCGGCGAGGATGGGATCGAGATCAATCATTAGCCCTGAGACCGGGTACACTGGAGAGGGAGTTTACCCAAAGGAGAGTGTAGCAATGGCGCGACTGGAGAAGAGCAATCGCAATCGGATGCTGTTCGGGGTCGCCGGCGGACTGGCCGACTACCTCCGTGTCGACCCGGTGATCATCCGTGTGCTGTTCATCCTCCTCTCGTTCGTGAGCGGGATCGGCGTCTTTGTCTACCTGGTCTTGGCGCTGATCATGCCGCGTCCCGAAACGGCCCAGCGGGAGCCGCTGGAGGTCCTCAAAGACAACCTGCAGACGGCGCCGCGCGAGGCATCCGACGCCGGACGGCGGGTCGTCTCGATGCTGCGCGGACCGGCGGAGACCCGCAACACCGAAACACCGGGGGCTGAGGAGCGGCCGGAGCAGCATAAAGAGGAAGGGCCCACGGTCTAGCGCTGCGCGACCGCCTCGTCAGAACGCTCTGGCGTTTCCACCGCTGGCTGTACCACGTGACGGCGGGACGGGTGGCGGGCCGGATCGTCGGAATGCCGGTGTTGCTGCTGACAACGACCGGACGCCGGACCGGCCGTCCCCGTGAGGTTGGACTCACGTATCTTGTCCATGGAAGCGCGTACGTCGTCATCGGGTCCAGGGGTGGGGCGCCGACTCATCCCGACTGGTTCTTGAACTTGCGATCGGACCCGGATGCGACGGTCCGCATCGGCGGCCGAACGACAGCAGTCCTGGCGCGCGAGGCGTCCGGCGATGAACGGCGCCTCCTCTGGGATCGAGCCGTGCGGGCGTATCCGGGCTACGCCGACTACCGCAGGCGAACCCAGCGCACGATTCCTGTTGTCGTCCTCGAGCCCGTCAAGCCGTAAGCCGGCCCGCAGGAAAATGCTCGACGGGAACGGTAACTAGGTCCGGGCATGGAACTCCTTGAGCGCGGTCCGCATCTCGAGCAACTGGCGGCCCTGCTGCGCAGGGCGGGCGCCGGACAGGGTGCCGTCGTCTTGATCTCCGGAGAAGCCGGTGTCGGAAAGACAACACTCGTCCAGGAGTTCAGTCGTT
>JBIOXT010000194.1:0-4831 GCA_044869795.1 bacterium
CCTACACGACGCTCTTCCGATCTGAAGAGCAGCTGGTCGTCACCAAGCACGGGTGTGAGGTGATCACACGATTCCCGGCGGAGCAGCTGCTGGTCGCCGGCCACACGTATTACACGGCAGGCGGCCCGCTGCCGGCGACGCGTGAGACGCAGTCCAATCTCAACCGCGACAGTACGGCGACCATCGATGCCATCGTTGCCGGCGCGAAGATCGAAGGCGGGATCGCCCGGCCCTAAGACGATGGGGGCAATGGTGGCGGTCGAAGGGGTCAGCAAGAGTTTCCAAAGCGGCGGCATGCCGGCGCTGGCACACTGCAGCCTGGACGCGCGGGAGCACGAGATCCTCTGCGTGATCGGGCCCAGCGGCTGCGGCAAGACCACGCTGCTGCGGGTGATCGACGGCCTGCTCCGCCCCGAGAGCGGGCGCGTCCTGATCGACGGGAGCGTCGTGGATGCTCCGCGCCGCGACGTGGCCATGGTGTTCCAGCATTTCGGGCTGCTGCCCTGGAAGACCGTGTATGACAACGTGGCCTACGGGCTGCGGGTGCAGAACCGCACGGCCGCCGAGGTCGAGAGAACCGTGCCCCGCTACATCGAGGCGGTCGGTCTGCGCGGGTTCGAGCACAATTACCCGTACCAGCTGTCCGGCGGCATGCAGCAGCGTGTCGGCCTCGCCCGCGCCCTGGCACTGGATCCGCAGGTCCTGCTGATGGATGAGCCGTTCGGTTCGCTGGACGCGCAGACCCGGGAACTGATGCAGGAGGAACTGCTGCGGCTGTGGCGGGCGCAGCCCAAGACGATGGTGTTCGTCACCCACAGCATCGACGAAGCGATCATCCTCGGTGATCGCGTCGCGTTGATGACGAAACGACCCGGCGGCATCAAGGAAACGCTCGATGTCGACATCTCGAGACCGCGCGACCCCGAAGCCGTCCGCCGCACCTCACGCTACCTCGACCTGCGCCAGCACATCTGGCACCAGCTCAAGTCGGAGGTCAAGGGAGCCAGCCTGTCGTGAGCGCCTCGACCGCGGAGCCGCTGACGGCCACGGCGGCGAGGAAGTGGCGCCTGTCTCCCGCGGGCATCCGCGTCGTGTCGGTGCTGGCGGGGCTGGCGGCGTGGGAGATCTACGGCCGCGCGATCCATTCCGCGATCTTCACCTATCCGTCGGCGATCGCCGTGGCCGCGGCGGACATGATCGCGACCGGTGAGCTGTGGTACTACCTGCAGAGCAGCATCGTCGTGCTGGTGCTGGGGTTGTCCCTGGCGATCGTGGTCGGCATCCCGCTGGGTATCCTCATGGCGCGGCGGGCCGTTGTGGAGCACGCGGTGGACCCCTACATCAACGCGCTGTATGCCACACCGCTGGTGGCGGTGATCCCCGTGATCGTGCTGTGGCTGGGGTTCCAGACCAAAGCGAAGGTGGCGCTGGTGTTCCTGTTCTGCGTCTTCCCAATCCTCATCAACACCTACCAGGGGGTAAAGAACACCGACGGCCGGCTGATCGAGGTCGCAAAGTCGTTCTGCTCGAAAGAGTGGCCGCTGTGGCGCGACCTCATCTTCCCGTCGGCGGTGCCGTTCATCCTCGCCGGCATCCGGCTGGCGATCGGGCGGGGGCTGGTCGGCATGGTCGTGGCCGAATTCTATACGACGATCACCGGCCTGGGATACATGATCGTGCGCTACGCGAATACATTTCGAATGGACCGGCTGTTCGTGCCGATCGTCGTGCTGATGATCATGGGCGTGGGACTGACCGCGCTGCTGCGCCGGCTGGAGCGCCGCATCGCGCCCTGGCTTGCGGTGGCGAGGGAAGAGTGAGTCTGCACAAAGGGGGTAGAGCAATGCGCAGGACACAGATGTGGCGATGGGTGCTCATCGTGATGGCGGTGGGCATACTGCTGGCGGGGGGAATCGGTCCGGGCATCGCGCAGCCGCGGCTGCGGACCGTGGGATTTGCGATGCCGACGACGCCGCCGAACCTGGTCCATATCCCGGTGTGGGTGGCCGCCGAGACGGGCATCTTCGCACGGTATGGGATCGAGGCCAAGATCTTCACGTTCGAAGGCGGCCCGGCCGCGCTGCGGGCGTTGATCGGCGGCGGCGCGGAGGTGCAGATCGCGGCGCCGGGGATCCCGCCGTTCGTCGCGGCGCTCTCGCAGGGGTCCGAGCTGAAGGCCGTCGCGACGTACGCGGTGCGGCACCCCGTGGCGATGGTCGCGCAGGCCGAGATCAAGTCGTGCGCGGACCTGCGCGGCAAGAAGATCGGCACGCCCGGCGGCGCCGGGGCGTACTCAGAGGTCATGGCCCGCGGCATGCTGCAGAGCTGCGGGCTAACCCCGCGGGACGTCCAGTACATCAACATCGCCACCGCGGCGCGCGTGGCGGCGCTGTCCACGAACCAGATCGACGCGATCGTGCTGCACGTCGACCAGGTGTACGAGGCGCAGAAGACCAAGCCGTCGCTCCACATCATCGGCTACATGGCCGACGTGCTGCCGAAGGGCTGGTACGCCGCGTACGTGACCACCGGCGAGTTCATCCGTACGCAGCCGCAGCTGCTGGAGAGCGTCGTCCTGGCGCTGGTCGAAGCCAACCGCTTCATCTACAACAACCGCGACCGCACGATCGAAATCGGCATCAAGTACACGAAGTTCGACAAGGACATCGTCACCAAAACCTATGACGACCTCGCGCGGAACGGGATCTGGCCGGTCAACGAAGGACTCACCCCGGCGCTGGTGACCGCCGGCATCGACACCGAGGTCCAACTCGGTACCATCCCGGCCAACCAGAAGCCGACGTACGAGCAGGCCGTGCAGTGGGGCTTCCTGCGCGCCGCGATCACGAAACTCGGACGGTGGACGGGCGATCCGAGGTGGCACTAAAGTTCGGGAACCGGGACTGAATTCGGGAACCGGGACTAGGGGATTAGGGGAATCAGGTCATGGCCGGTGTGTTCCATAAAGAGCAACTGGCGCATTTCCGATCGACGCGGGATACGCGTGACCGGCTGGACCTGATCACCGAGACCACGCCGGTCCGGGCCGAACGGCTGCGCGCGGACCGGATCATCTACCATCCGGGCGACACCTCGGCGCGCCACTACCACGTCGGCGCGTTCCAGCTGTTTGTCGTCCTCGCCGGGCGGGGACTGCTCCACGTGCCGAGCGGGACGCACCGGCTCGAGGCCGGCGCGGCGGCAGTGGTGGTTCCGGGCGAGGAGCACTGGTTCGAGAATGACACCGCCGACAACTTCTCGTTTGTGGAGTTCTGGGCGCCGCCTCCCGAAGAGACGGTCTGGGTCGTCGAGGACGACTGCTGAACGTGGGCCCGCGCCTGAGTTCAGGCGCCTTGACTGAATCGGGACCAGCGACTAGGGGACCAGGGACTAGGAAGCCTTGCCGGACACCTTCGACATCGTAGTGGCTGGTGGCGGACACAATAGTCTGATCGCAGCTGCATACCTGGCCAAAGCGGGCTTCGGCGTTGTGGTGCTCGAAGCCCGCGACGTCATTGGCGGCAACACGACGACCGAAGAGCTGACGCTGCCCGGGTTTCACCACGACTCGTGCTCGACCGCGCACAACCTGATCCAATCCAGTCCGACGATCCGGTTCAACGAACTCGGCCTGGGCGATTACGGACTGGAATATCTGTTCCCGGATCCGGTGGCGCACGTCCCGTTTCCCGACGGCGCGTGGCTGACGCAGTGGCGGGATCTCGATCGGACGTGCGGGGAATTCGCCAAATTCTCCCGCCGCGACGGCGAAACCTATCGGCGGTTCATTGCCGACTACGACGCGGTCAAGGATGTCGTCGGACGCTACCGATACTCGCCGGTAGGGTGGGCCCCGTCGCTGGATGAGGGGTTTACTGCGCGCCCGGACAACGGGCGGTGGCTGCGGGTCCAGGCCGCCAGCGCGTGGGACGTCATCCGCGATGCGTTCGAGGACTGGCATTGCCGGGCGTTCATGCTGTGGATGGCGTTCATGACCGTGCAGCCGCTCGACCGCCCTGGCACCGGCCTGCTGGCCTACTCGCTGGCGTACGGGCGTCAGAAGCACAGCTGGACGATGCCCAAAGGCGGTTCCATCGCCCTGCCGCTGGCGCTGGTGCGTGTGATCGAGGAACACGGCGGTATGGTGCTGACGGGCCGTCGCGTGGCGCGCCTGCTGATCGAGCAGGGCAGGTGCGTCGGCGTCGAGACCGCCGACGGGGAGCACTTCCGGGCGGGGCGCGCGGTGCTGTCCAGCATCCACATCAAGGATCTGGCCGCAATGGCTCCCGCACCGTTGTGGGGCGACGAGTTTCGCGACGGGGTGGCCACCTGGCGGCCCGGGGTGTCCATGTTTGTGACGCATTATGCGCTGACCGACGCCCCGCGCTTCCGGACCGATCGCGGCGAATTGATGTCGGTCGCCTCAGGGTTTCCCACATCCGTGGACCGCATGCTGCGGGTGGGATCGGAATTCCACCGCGGTCTGGTGGCCGCCGATGATCCGGTCCTGCTGGTGGTCTGCCCTACCGTCGCCGACCCATCGCGCGCACCGGCGGGCCGGCACACCTTGAAGGTCATCGGATTTCAACCGTACGAACTATCCGAGGGTGCTGCGCGCTGGGATGAGATCAAAGCCGAAGTCGCGGCGGCGAATCTGGCCCACTTGCGGCGGTATGCTCCCAATCTCAGCGACGACACGATCCTGGCGTCGGTGGTCGAAAGCCCGCTGGATCTCGAGCGGCGCAACACGCACAACTGGCACGGGTCCTGCCACGGCGGCGACATGAGTCCCGCCCAGTCCGGCAAACTGCGGCCGGTGCCCGGATGGGCG